>NZ_JBVHQB010000003.1:379301-556354 GCF_055567635.1 Streptomyces sp. NPDC026500
TTTTTTATTTGCTAGCCCCCCCTCATGGTTTTTAATTCTGTGCCCCGCCCCCCCTTAATATCCCGTGGGGGGCTCGCGGGGGCGCGGGGGGGGCCCCCCCCCCCCCGCCCCCCCCCCCCCGCACACTCATGTCATGAACGGCCCCCCAACAGTCCTGCCGCGCGTGCCCAGCGGTACTTCGCGCCGAGGACGGCCACCGGCATCTCGGTCGCGTACGGGTAGGCCACGACCCCCCGCTCGTACAGGTACTGGCAGGCCTCCTCGACCTCGACGTCGCCCGCGAGGGACGCCACCACGGGCTTCTCGATGCCGCGTTCGCGGAATTCGGCCACCACGCGCGCGGTGAGCTCGGCGAAGACCGGGGGAATGGTCACGACGGTGTGCCATTGACGTCCTCCCCCGGCTGAAGGCGGGGGATTTCCTCCCTGGCGTCCGTCAGGGACGGCTCGCCTTGAGTCGGGTTCCTGTTTCATCGGGTGACGCCCTTCGCTCGCGCGGAGGGTCTTACTTACCCTCCGCAGGCGTTTTGGGTCTCCACACGTCCTGCGGCGACCTTGGATCCTTCGGTACGGATGTTGCGGGCGGCGTTCACATCGCGGTCGTGGATGGTGCTGCAGCCAGTGCAGGTCCATTCCCGGACCGCGAGGGGCTTGGGGCCGTCCTTGAAGCCGCAGGCGGAGCACAGTTGTGAGGACGGGAAGAACCGGTCCACGCGGGTGAAGGTGCGCCCATGGCGGGTGGCCTTGTACTCCAGCATGGTCACGAACGTCGACCAGCCGGCGTCGTGCACGGACTTGGCCAGGCTCGTACGGGCGAGGCCTTTCACCGCGAGGTCCTCGACGTGTACCGCTTGGTTCTCGCGGACGACCGTCGTGGACAGTTTGTGGGGAAATCCCTGCGCGCGTCGGCGACCTTGGCGTGAGCCCGCGCGACCTTCACGACGGCCTTGTTGCGGTTGCTGCTCCCCTTCGCCTTACGGCTCAGGTCCTGCTGCGCTTTGCGGAGTTTCTTCTCCGCACGGCGGAAGAACTTCGGGGAGGCGATCTTCCGGCCGTCGGAGAGGACCGCGAAGTGGGTGAGGCCGAGGTCGATGCCTACCTCGCCGGTGGTCCCCGGCAGGACCTCGGAGCCGTCGGTCTCCACCACGAATGACGCGAAGTACCGGCCGGCCGCGTCCTTGACCACGGTCACCGTGGAGGGCGTCGAGGGAAGGGTGCGGGACCACTTGACCTTGACGTCGCCGATCTTCGGCAGGCACAGCTTTCCGCCCGGCGTGAGTGACCGGCGGGCGTTCGCGGTGAAGCGGACGGCCTGCCGGTTGTCCCGCCTGGACTTGAAGCGGGGTGCGCCCATGAGGGGACGCTTGCCCTTCAGGCTGTCGAAGAAGTTCTTGTACGCGGTGTCCAGGTCCCGCAGGGACTGCTGGAGAACTACCGCAGAAACCTCGCTCAGCCAGGCCCGTTCGGGCTTGTGCTTCGCGTCGGTGATGAGCAGTTTCGACAGGTCCCCCGTCTTCGGGAACGGCAGGCCGTGCCTGCGGGCTGTCTCCCGGGCCCGTAGCGCGTCGTTGTAGACCACCCGGGCACACCCGAACGCGCGGCCCAGCGCCATGCGCTGACCGGGGCCCGGCTCGATGCGGAAGGTGTACCGAAGCTGCACACCGGTCACGATACAAAATCGATTTATCGTTACCTATGGGAACATTTGTACAGGTCGCCACCGTGTCTTCCGGCCCCGCGCCCACTCGCTCTTCGCCACCAGGCACCGACCCTTCGTCCTCGCCGACCGGCATCCGACGCGGCGCGATGCGGGGGTTCGTGGGGCCGAGCCGGATCGTCGCCTCGTACGTCGACGGCGGCTCGCCACCCGTGATGTCCACCGGGTTGCCCGCGGCCCAGAAGGGCGGGATGGACTTCCTGAAGGGCGTGTCGAGGTCCGGCGGGATCTTCATCACCACCGGGCCGCCGAAGCGTTCCGCGTGGGCCACCGCCTCGTCCTGGTCACGGGCGATCTCCTCGCCGGGTACGGCGATCCCGTAGGCGTCGGCGACCGGTTTGGCCTCGGGCGCCGTCAGTGCGCTGCGCCCCTCGCGTCGTACGCCGTCGAGCAGCGCCCGCACCCTCGCCACCCGGTCCTGACCCGCCATCTCAGATCACCCCGCCCGACTTGAGCAGCCCCAATTCTTCGTCGCCGAGGCCGAGTTCGCCGATGTAGATCTCCTCGTTGTGCTCACCGAGCAGCGGGGACGCGGTGATGTCGACGGGGGAGTCGGAGAGTTTGAGCGGACTGCCGACCGTGACGTACGAGCCGCGCTCGGGGTGTTCGACCTCGACGACCATGTCGTTGGCGGCGAGCGACGCGTCCTCGATGATCTCCTTGGTGGACAGGATCGGTCCGCACGGGATGCTCTGGGCGTTGAGTTCCTCCAGCACCTGCCATTTGGGCAGCGTGCTGGTCCATTCCTCGATGAGTTGGAACATCTTGGCGAGCTTGGGCAGCCGGGCCTGCGGGGTGGCCCACTCGGCGTCGTCGGCGAGTTCGGGGCGGCCGATCAGCCGCGTGATCGGTTTCCAGCCGGTGGGCTGGACGATGACGTAGACGTAGTCGTTGGGGCCGCCGGGCGCGCACTTGACCGCCCAGCCGGGCTGGCCGCCGCCTGAGGCGTTGCCGGAGCGGGGCACCTCGTCGCCGAAGTCCTCGTTGGGATATTCGGCCAGCGGCCCGTGCGCGAGGCGCTGCTGGTCGCGCAGCTTCACCCGGCAGAGGTTGAGGACGGCGTGCTGCATGGCGACGTTGACGCGCTGACCGCGTCCGGTGCGGGTGCGCTGGAGGAGCGCGGCGAGGATGGCGGCGACGGCGTGGACGCCGGTGCCGGAGTCACCGATCTGGGCGCCGGTGGCCATCGGCGGGCCGTCCTCGAATCCGGTGGTGGCCATGGAGCCGCCCATGGCCTGCGCGACCACCTCGTACGCCTTGAAGTCGGTGTAAGGGCCGTCCCCGAAGCCCTTGATGGACGCGTAGACGATCCGCGGGTTGATCTCGCGGACGCGGTCCCAGGTGAAGCCCATGCGGTCGATCGCGCCGGGGCCGAAGTTCTCCACCATGACGTCGGAGCGGCGGATCAGCTCGGTCAGGAGCTGTTTGCCGCGCTCGGTCTTGGTGTTGAGGGTGATGCTGCGCTTGTTGCTGTTGAGCATGGTGAAGTAGAGGGAGTCGGCGTCCGGGATGTCCCGCAGCTGGGTGCGGGTGATGTCACCGGACGGCGCCTCCAGCTTGACCACGTCGGCGCCGAGCCATGCCATCAACTGGGTCGCCGAGGGACCGGACTGAACGTGCGTCATGTCCAGGACGCGGATGCCTTCGAGAGCCTTGGTCGTCACAGGTCACCTCACTTGTCCGTTGCCTTGAGCCGCCCCGATGCCGCCGGCGGTGGGCCAGGTTCGGCATATTGCATACAGTCGACGAATACTGTATGAAGATTGTTATCCCGCATCCGATGGGTGATGTCCAGGGGTCGTGCACCACTTTCAGGACAGGAGCCGAATCGTGGACCTGTACGAGCACCAGGCGCGGCAACTCTTCGAGGAGCACGGCATCCCGGTGCCGCGCGCCGAGGTCACGGACTCGCCCCGGGAGGCACGCGCGATCGCCCGCGGGCTCGGCGGCCGGGTCGTCGTCAAGGCCCAGGTGAGAACCGGCGGGCGCGGCAAGGCGGGCGGGGTGCGGCTCGCCGAGGACCCCACCGCCGCCGAGCGGACGGCACGCCGGATCCTCGGCATGGACATCAAGGGCCACCCGGTCCGCACGGTGATGCTGGCCCAACCCGTCGACATCGAGAGCGAGTTCTACGTTTCGTACGTCCTCGACCGGGCTGCCGGACGCTTCCTCGCGATCGCCTCCGCCGAGGGCGGCACGGAGATCGAGGAAGTGGCCGCGAGCAGGCCGGAGTCGGTGGCGCGCGTCCCCGTGGATCCGGCGGAGGGCGTCACCTCGGCGAAGGCGGCCGAGATCGCACGGGCGGCCGGACTGCCCCCGCGGAGCGCCGACATCCTGATGCGGCTCTGGCAGGTACTGACGCGCGAGGACGCCCTCCTCGTCGAGGTGAACCCTCTCGTCCGGACCCCCCAGGGACAGATCATGGCCCTCGACGGCAAGGTGACCCTCGACGACAACGCCCGCTTCCGCCAGGCGCGTTGGGGTGAGCAGGAGGCTCCGCACACCGACTCGCTGGAGGCGGCGGCCGCGGCCAAGGGCCTCAACTACGTGAAGCTGGACGGCGAGGTCGGCGTGATCGGCAACGGCGCCGGCCTCGTCATGTCGACCCTCGACGTGGTCGCCGGCTGCGGCGCCCGCCCGGCCAACTTCCTCGACATCGGCGGCGGAGCCTCCGCCCGGATCATGTCCGACGGCCTGTCCGTCGTCCTCTCCGACCCCGACGTCAGGTCCGTCCTCGTCAACGTCTTCGGCGGGATCACCGCCTGCGACACGGTCGCCGACGGGATCGTGCGGGCCCTGGACACCGTACGGCCGACCAAGCCGCTGGTGGTCCGGCTCGACGGCAACAACGCGGCACGGGGCCGCGCCGTCCTCGGCGACCGCGCGCACCCCCTGGTACGGCAGGCCACCACCATGGACGCCGCCGCGGGCCTCGCCGCCCGACTGGCCAACACCACCTGAAGGAGCGGGACATGGCCATCTTTCTCGCCAAGGATTCCAAGGTCCTCGTCCAGGGCATGACCGGCGCCGAGGGCATGAAACACACCCGTCGCATGCTCGCGTCCGGCACGAACGTCGTCGGCGGCGTCAACCCGCGCAAGGCGGGCCGGACCGTCGCGTTCGACGTCCCCCAGCACCCGGAGGGCCTGGGAAGCGCCCCCGGAAGCGTCCCCGTCTTCGGGTCGGTGCGCGAGGGAATCGAGGCGACCGGCGCGGACGTGAGCGTCGTGTTCGTGCCACCCGCATTCGCCCGTACGGCCGTGCTGGAGGCGGTCGACGCCGGGATCGGACTCGCCGTCGTCATCACCGAGGGCATCCCCGTCCACGACTCCGTCGCCTTCTGCGCGCATGCCGCCATACGGGGCACCCGCGTCATCGGACCCAACTGTCCCGGCCTCATCACCCCCGGACAGTCCAACGCGGGCATCATCCCCGCCGACATCACCAAGCCCGGACGCATCGGCCTGGTCTCCAAGTCCGGCACCCTCACCTACCAGCTCATGCACGAACTGCGGGACGTCGGCTTCTCGACCTGTGTGGGCATCGGCGGGGACCCCGTCGTCGGCACCTCCCACATCGACTGCCTGGCGGCTTTCCAGGACGACCCCGACACCGAGCTGATCGTTCTCATCGGGGAGATCGGCGGCGACGCCGAGGAACGGGCCGCCGCGTACATCCGCGATCACATCACCAAGCCGGTCGTCGGATACGTCGCCGGATTCACCGCCCCCGAGGGCCGCACCATGGGACACGCCGGCGCCATCGTCTCCGGCTCCTCGGGTACCGCCCAGGCCAAGAAGAAGGCCCTGGAGGCGACCGGGGTGCAGGTGGGCGGCACCCCGACCGAGACGGCACGGCTGGTCCTGGCCCGGCTGGCGGAGCGGGCGACCCGGAGTGATGTCACTCATAGTTGACGTGAGGTGACTGCCGGAAGCCGTACGACCTCACTACGTTCCCCTTACGTACGCGACGACTGTTCGCGCGGGCCCGTACGACCTGCCGTTCGGCAGAAGCCGGGCCCCCCGCCCCCGACTGTGCACCGAGAGCGGAGACACGCATGACAACCCTCGACACCAACCCTCGGGAACGCGATTCCCTCGATCCCACCCCCCTTGTCCTCAAGTCCGGGACGTCCTGGACCGACGCCTGGCGGCGGTGCCTCGCCGTCGCCCCCGAGGCGTTCCGCGACGACCGGGTCCTCAACCTGTGGAACTCCGGCTGGCAGGCGGACGGCCGGGCACTGCCCGCCACCAGCCCCGTCGACGCCGGTCCCATCGCGGGTCCGCCCCGGCTCGACGGCGCCACCGCCCGGCAGGCCGTCCGCGCCTCGCTCGACCAGCACCGGGCCTGGCGCCATGTGCCCCTGGCGGAACGCCGGGCCCGCGTGGCGGCGACCCTCGACGCCCTCACCGAACACCGCGAACTGCTCGCCCTCCTGCTGGTCTGGGAGATCGGCAAGCCCTGGCGGCTGGCCCAGGCCGACGTGGACCGGGCGATCGACGGCGTGCGCTGGTACGTCGACGGCATCGAGCCCATGGTGGAGGGCCGGGCCCCGCTCGACGGACCCGTCTCCAACATCGCCAGCTGGAACTACCCCATGAGCGTGCTCGTCCACGCGATGCTGGTCCAGGCCCTGGCGGGCAACGCCGTCATCGCCAAGACCCCGACCGACGGCGGCGTCGCGTGCCTCACCCTGGCCTGCGCGCTCGCCGTGCGTGAAGGCATCCCCGTCACCCTCGTCAGCGGCAGCGGGGGCGAACTGTCGGAGGCGCTCGTGCGCGCGCCCGAGATCGGCTGTGTCTCCTTCGTCGGCGGCCGGGACACCGGCGCCGCGGTGGCCACCGCCGTCGCCGACCTCGGCAAGCGGCATGTCCTCGAACAGGAGGGCCTCAACACCTGGGGCATCTGGAACTACACCGACTGGGACGCGCTGACGGCGGTCGTCCCCAAGCTCTTCGACTACGGCAAGCAGCGCTGCACGGCCTACCCGCGCTTCGTCGTCCAGCGCGCCCTGTTCGACGACTTCCTCACCGCGTACCTGCCCGCCGTCCGCACCCTGCGGACCGGCCACCCCCTCGCCGTCGAGCACCCCGACGACCCGTACCCCTCGCTGGACTTCGGCCCGGTCATCAACGCGGCCAAGGCCAAGGAACTGCACGACCAGGTCGCCGAGGCCATCGACCGGGGCGCCGTCCCGCTGCACCGCGGCAGGCTGTCCGACAGCCGCTTCCTGCCCGGCCAGGACACGGCGGCGTACGTCCAGCCCGTCACGCTCCTCAACCCGCCCCCCTCCTCACCGCTGCACCACGCGGAACCCTTCGGCCCGGTCGACACCATCGTCCTGGTCGACACCGAGGCCGAACTGCTCGCCGCGATGAACGCGTCGAACGGCGCACTGGTCGCCACCCTGTCCACCGACGACGAAGCGACGTACACCCGACTGGCCCCGCAGATCCGCGCGTTCAAGGTCGGCCACGGAAAGCCCCGCTCCCGGGGCGACCGCGACGAACTCTTCGGCGGCTTCGGCGCGTCGTGGCGCGGCGCGTTCGTGGGCGGAGAACTGCTGGTACGCGCGGTGACCCAGGGCCTGGCGGGGGAGCGGTTGCCGGGGAACTTCCCGGACTATCACTTGATGCCGTGAGCCTGGCTGGGTGATCCCGGTGATCCCGGTGATCCCGGTGAGCTTCGTGAGGTGAGAGTGGGCGGCGTCCGTCAGTGATCGGGCGCCGCCTGCCGGGCGGGGTATCGCGTCGGCCAGGGTGTCGCGTCGGCCAGTGGCGTCGCGTCGGCTACCCGATTCCCTGCCGGTCCGGCCGCAGTGCGAAGGCGCGGTCCGATGCCTCGGGGACGGTGCGCTCGACGGCCTCGACGAGCAGCGCGCGATGCCGGTGCAGTGGCTCACGCCGGTCGGCGGGAGCGATGGCGGCCAGATCGTCGAGCCCGGCGATGATGCGCCGGGTGACCTGCGGACTGCCCACCGCGCACCCCCGGATCTCGGCGAACCCGAGATCGACCAGCTCCGTCCAGCCCGGTACGGGCTGCACGAGCCGGACGTTCCCGCGCCGGTCGCGATGGAGCGCCGCGTCGAGGGGCCGGCCGGCGACGGCGGCCAGGAACTGCACGATGCGGTCGATCGCCTGCACGGCCGTGGTCGGGTCGTTCACCGCGGCCGACAGCGCCCGCAGCCCGATGTCGGAGAGCTGGCGCAGCCCGAAGGCGAAGTCCTGGTGGAAGGTGCGCTCCACCCCGACGGAGACGGTGTAGCTCAGCGACCGCCCCGCGGGGGCGGGACCTCCGTGCACGGCGAGCAGAGGGGTGCCCGGTACGACGAAGTCCCCCATTCGCGGGATCAGCCGCAGGACGACATCCTGCTGCCGGGCGGCCTTCACCAGCCGGGCGATGTTCACGTCCCGCAGGACCCCGGCCCGCCCATGGTGGACGACCTGGGCGGTCTCGGGCCCGAGCGCGTTCTCCTCGCCGGACGAGCGGGCCACGGGCATGCGCGCGACGACCTTGAACGCCTCGCGGGTGATGCGGTCGATGACATGGCTGATGCGCATGAGACGCAGGGTCTGGTTCACGTACAGCACGAAGAGCAGGAGGCTGAGCCCCAGCATCAGGAGCGTCAGAACCGACTGGACCAGGGGGACCGAGGTCACGTTCCGCGCTTCGGCCTGCCCCTCGTACGAGGTGAGCACCAGCAGCGACAGCAGGAAGGTCGCGAGGAAGACGGCGAACGTGGCCTTGGTGATCCGGCTCCGTACGAAGATCCGCACCACCCGCGGACTGAACTGCCCGCTCGCCATCTGGACGGCGACCAGCGAGATGCTGAAGACCACACCGATGAAGGTCATCATCGCCGAGCTGACCACGGTCACCACGGCCTTCGCGTCGTCGGCCAGACGCAGCAGATCGTCGAGGGTGTCGTAGTCGTGTGCCTTCTGCAGCGATTCGACGATCGCGGTGTCGAGCGCGTTCGCCGCCGCCCACACCACGAAGACCAGCACCATGGCCGCCGTGGGCGCGAACCAGAACGTGTCCCGCAGATGCTCCCGCAACGGCGACAGCGCCCTCGGCCGCCGCCCTTCCCGCAAACCCCCGGTAGTCATCCAGTCACCCATGGTGCGACTGTAAGCGCACCCCCACGCCGCCCCGCGGACCCGCTCCGGAGGCCCGGATATGCAGGTGAAAGGCACTCCGAAACCTTGGTATTGTTGTCCATGTCGCCGCGGGGAACACCCTCGGCCAGGCGGCAGACACCTGGTCCGGGTGGCGGAATGGCAGACGCGCTAGCTTGAGGTGCTAGTGCCCTTTATCGGGCGTGGGGGTTCAAGTCCCCCCTCGGACACTCTTAACACTCGCTGTAGCGATACGCAGATGAGGGCCTCGACCAAATGGTCGCGGCCCTCATCTGCGTATTCGTGACCGATCGTGATCCCGAGAGCTTCGGGGAGCGGGCTCTCCTTCCACGCGCGGTGGCGCTATGTGTACGACCCACTCGGCCGCCGCACAGCCAAGCAGCGCCTCACAGCTGATGGAACCGTGGCCGAGGAAACCCGTTTCACCTGGGACGGCAGCACCCTTACGGAGCAGATCACCCACGTCGTCGGGGCGACCGAGCTCATCACGCTCACCTGGGATCACGACGGGCTGGCACCGCTCGCACAGACGGAGACCAGATCGCCGGCCTCAGCCCCGCAGGAGGTCATCGACCAGCGGTTCTTCGCCATCGTCACCGACCAGATCGGCACCCCTACCGAACTCCTCGATGAGGACGGCAACACAGCCTGGCGCACCCGTGCCACGCTGTGGGGCGCCACCACCTGGAACCGGGATGCCGCCGCGTACACGCCATTGCGTTTCCCTGGCCGTACTACGACCCCGAAACAGGCCTGCACCACAACTACTTCCGCTACTACGACCCGGAAACCGCCCGTTTCCTCACCCTGGACCCTCTCGGCCTCGACTCCGCCCCGAACCCCGTCGCCTACGTCGACAACCCGCATACCCTGTGCGACCCCCTGGGTCTCGCGCCCTGCGACGAGGCCGACGTCACCTGGGGAGGACGAGTCCAGTACGGCGCGCTCGGTCCCCACGACCGTGCCACGAGCATGTATGCCACGATCGTCCGGGACATGCTCGGCGGAAAGACCAAAGCCCTGGTGGACCCGGCCGGATGGGAAGCCGGTAAGGGATACAACCGGGCGCACCTGCTCGCAGCGATGATCGGCGGCTCCGACAAGGACGCTCGGAATTTCGTGACCATGCACAGTTACGCCAACTCACCTGTCATGCGCCAGATCGAGCTGCAGGTGCGCAACGCCGTCCGTGACACCGGCGAAACGATCCAGTACAGCGTGAAACCGATCTACGCGGACGAGCATGCCAAGATTCCCCTTGGGGTGACCATTGAGGCCCATGGCAACAAGGGATTCCAGATGTACCCGCACGGAAGCACCGGGGGCGGAACCAACGTATTCACGATCTGGAACCGCAAGCGCTGAGCAGAAGGCAACGAGAAGGGGAAAGCCGAATGAGTCCGGAACTGAGTCAGCTCGCCGAGCTCCTGCGCGGGCCCGCGGCGCTGGAGCGCTCCTGGGACTGGGAGGTCGTCGAAGCCGAGCTGCGCACAGCGCTCCCCACGGACTACCGGGAGCTCGTCGAAGCCTACGGCGGCGGACTCCTGGACGAGTACCTGCTCCTGCTGGAGCCAGGCTGTCCCAATGACGTCTACGACCTGGTCAAGATCAGCGCCGAACGCGAAGAAGCGAACGATTCCCTGTGGCAGTTCGAGGACAGGCCGGCGGAAATGGAATCCGGGGGCAACCGCCTGATCTGCTGGGCGACCACGGACAACGGCGAGTACCTGTACTGGCTCGTCCAGGCGGCCGACAACCTCGACTCTCGGCCTACCTTGATCAACAGCGAGTCGGGAGAGGACTGGGAGCGCTACGACATGACCGTGACCCAGTTCCTCACCGCAGTGCTCACCGGTGAGATCCGGTCGGAGATTCTGTGGGACCGGTTTCCGCTGCCCGCGCATGAATTCCGCCCTGCGCGGGAGATGTGACGAGCTCCGGCCACGTACGTGCCTGTTCACCTGCACGCTGGGTCGCTCGCGGTCCGACTGCCGGTGGACAGCCACGCCAGAGCACAGATTCGAGGAACCACCATCAAGATCCCGCGCACTCTGCACACCGCCTCCCACCAGCCCGGATGAGGTTTTCGGCAAGGGCAGCGTCAGCCTGAGAATGAAGGAAGTCGGCCCATCTGGTGGCGCCACGATCGGACGCGGGGTCGATCCCCTCGGCTTTGAGGATCTCCCAGACGGTGGAAGCGGCAACTTTGATGCCGAGAGTGGCAAGTTCCCTGTGCACTCTGCGGTAGCCCCACGATGGGTTCTCCCGGACCAGGATCAGGATGCGGATCGAGCGGACGGTGGGCGGCCGCCAGGGCCGCTTGGGCCGGCAGGAGCGGGCATGGCGCCGCTTGATCAGGTCGCGGTGCCATCGCAGCACGGTGTCCGGCTGGACCAACAGTCGCAGTCGGCGCAAGACCTCCCGAGGCAGCGGCGCCAGCAGAGCGGCGAGGAAAACGCGGTCCATCGGGCCGAACTTCACCTTGTTCGCACCGAGTTGCCGCTCGGGGACCATGACTTGGTGGCGCAGAACGAGAATCTCCGCATCCTTGTCCCGGTCGCTCATCGGCAGCAGCCGCACGGCAGCGAAAGCGTTGGTGACAGCCAAGTACGCGAGACGAAGTAACACGAGCGATCATCCTGCCGCACCGTCACACAAGCGCCCTGGCCCGCACGGATGACGTTCTCGGCAGGCGCAGAGCCATTCGAAGCAGCACGGTTGATCATCATGCCGCGGCGACCTCCAGCTGCGCGAGAGCGCCGACTCGAGCAACCGAGGTCGACATAGGCAAACCGGGCACACCCGCTCCCACCAGGGCGGACGAGATATTCGGCAAGCACACCGTCAGATCGCCTGCGCCGATCAGGGCGTTGTAGGTCAGCGAGGTGCGGCGGCGGTGCGGGCCGCGACGAGAGCGGCGACGGGGTCGGCTGTGGCCGGGGCGCAGGGCCACCATGCGGCGGTGCGGCCTTCGCGGGTGTAGGGATGCCATCGGTTGTCGGGGCCGAGGCGGATCTGGATGCCTTCGTCGTCGTCGGTGAGGCGGTTGCGCCAGGCGCGCAGCCGTACGGTGCGGGCGGTGTCATCCGTGCTGTCCGCGTTGTCGGGGTCGGCGAGGGCGGTGCGGGCCGCGGCCATGGCGGCGGGATCGGGGATGAAGGGTGCGCGGGCGACGGCGACGCCGGCGCTTCCGCCGTGGCGCAGGGCGCGGACCAGGAGGGCGAAGTCGAGCGGAGGCAGACCGGCGGCGCGTACGAGCTGGTGGAACCACTCCTCGCCGATGCCGCTCGCGGCGAGGCGTACGGCGTCCTCCAGCGGTGTGCAGGTGAGAGAGGCGGTGTGTCCGGCGGCGAGGTGGCGGGCGCGCTGAGTGGTGTCGCGGGTGAGCGCTTCGAGGTCGTCGAGGGTGAAGGGGACGCCGGGCGGGGGCGCGGTGGTGAGGCGCGAGGGGGCTGTCTCTGGTTCGCCGGGTGCGTTTTCGGCCGGCTCGGGAGCTGGTGCGGTGAAGACGCCGCTGAAGGAGGCGAACGCGTCGCGGGCGGGCACGCTCCGGCCGCGGGGCGCGTCGCCGGTTTCGGGCGCGGCGCCCGTGCGGGCCTGGCGCCGGGTGCGCAGCGCGGTGAGGACGGCGTCCTTGGTACGGCCGCGGAGGGTGAGGAGCCAGAAGGGGTCGTCGTCGAGATGGGCGGCGGTGGCGTAGCACAGGGCGGCGGCGTGCTTGCAGGGGTAGCCCCAGTCGGGGCAGGAGCACTCCGGGTCGAGTTCGGCCGGCTCGGGCAGCAGGGGGATTCCGGCGGCGCGGGCGTCGTCGGCGAGGTCGGCGGGCATCTCGCCGTCGAGGAGGGCCGCGGTGCGGCCGGCCTGGGCGGCGATGGCGTCGAGGAGGGCGTCCCACTGGGCGTCGGTGAGGACGCGCAGGCGTACCGCGGCGTCGTACGGCCAGGGGGCGCTGCCCTCGACCTCGGCGCGCAGCATTCCGGGGGTGGCGGTGACCGGGCCGACCATGCCCTTGCGCGCGTAGGTACGGCCGCGGGAGAGACGGCCGGCGTCGAGGGTGGAGGCCTCAAGGGCGTCCACCCAGGCCCGGCCCCACCAGGTGGCTGCGAAGGCGCGATTGCCGGTGCGGGGTGCCTTGCGGGAGGGGGTCATGCGTCGGCTCCGTTGGACAGTGCGACGAGTTCGGCGAGGTCGGCGTCGGTCAGTTCGGTCAGGGCGGCCTCGCCGGAGGCGATGATCTGGTCCGCGAGGGCGCGCTTGGCGCCGAGCAGGCGGGCGACCTTGTCCTCGACGGTGCCCTGCGTGGTGAGCCGGTGGACCTGGACGGGGCGGTCCTGGCCGATGCGGTAGGCGCGGTCGGTGGCCTGGTCCTCGACGGCGGGGTTCCACCACCGGTCGTAGTGGATGACATGGGTGGCGCGGGTGAGGTTGAGGCCGGTGCCCGCGGCCTTCAGGGAGAGCAGGAAGACGGGGAACTCGCCCTGCTGGAAGGCGGCGACCATCTCCTCGCGCCGGGGGACGGGGGTGGCGCCGTGCAGGTAGCGAGCGCGGATGCCGCGTTCCGTGAAGTGCCGCTCCAGGAGCCGGCCCATCTGCGTGTACTGGGTGAAGACCAGGGCGCCCTCGTCCTCGGCGACCACCGTGTCGAGCAGTTCGTCGAGGAGGTCCAGCTTGCCCGAGCGGCTGGGCAGAGGGCCCGTCTCGCGCAGATAGTGGGCGGGGTGGTTGCAGATCTGCTTGAGCGCGGTGAGAAGTTTGAGCACCAGGCCGCGGCGGGCGATGCCGTCCGCCTTCTCGATGAGAGCCATGGTCTCGCGGACCTGCGCCTCGTACAGGGCGGCCTGCTCGCGCGTGAGGGTGACCGGGTGGTCGGTCTCCGTCTTGGCCGGCAGCTCGGGGGCGATGCCGGGATCGGACTTGCGGCGGCGCAGCAGGAACGGGCGGGTGAGCCGGGTGAGCTGTTCAGCGGCCCGCCTGGCCTGTTCGGTGGTCTCCTCGTCGCCGTCCGCGCCCAGCGCGCCGCGCTCGATGGCCTTCGCGAAGCGGTCGCGGAAGGCGGACAGCGGGCCGAGCAGACCGGGAGTGGTCCAGTCGAGCAGCGCCCACAGCTCCGAGAGGTTGTTCTCCACCGGGGTGCCGGTGAGCGCGACGCGGGCACGGGCGGGCAGGGCGCGCAGCTCGCGGGCGGTGGCGGCGTACGGGTTCTTGACGTGCTGGGCTTCGTCGGCGGCGACCAGCGACCACTTGACGGCGGCCAGCCGCTCCCGGTCCCGGCGCAGCACTCCGTAGGTGACCAGGACGAGTTCGTCTCCGGCGAGGTGGTCGAGGGTGCGCTCGCCGCCGTGGTAGCGGCGCACCGGGAGGGCGGGGGCGAAGCGGGCCGCCTCGCGCTGCCAGTTGCCGAGCAGCGAGGCCGGGCAGGCCACGAGGGCGGGGCCCGCGGTGTCGGGCTGCTCCTGGCGGTGCAGGTGGAGGGCGAGCAGGGTGACGGTCTTGCCGAGGCCCATGTCGTCGGCGAGGATCCCGCCGAGCGTCAGGCGGGTCATGTCCGCCAGCCAGGCCAGCCCGCGCTTCTGGTAGTCGCGCAGGGTGGCCGTCAGTCCCTCCGGTACGCGGACGGGGGCGCGGCCCTCGCCGGCCCGCAGCCGGTCGACCAGCTCGCCGAAGGCGCCAGCCGTCTCCACCGCGACGCGCTCGCCGTCCCATTCCACCTCCCCGGTCAGCGCCGCCTGGAGTGCCTCCAGTGGGGCGAGTTCGCGGCTGCGCTGTCGCTTGAGGCGGGCCACCAGCTTCGGGTCGGCGACCACCCACTGGTCGCGCAGCTTGACCAGCGGGCGGCGGGCCTCGGCGAGCAGGTCGAGTTCGGCCTCGGTGAGCTGCTCGCCGCCGAGCGCGACCTGCCAGGAGAAGTCGAGCAGGGCGTCTCTGCCCAGCAGGGTGTCCACGGTCGTGCCGGGCGCGGTGGCCGCCCCGATCTCCGCCCGCAGGTCGAGGGACTTGACGAGCTCGCGCGGCCAGTGCACGCGGACGCCCGCCGTACGCAGCGCGTCGGTGGCGTCCCCCAGCAGCTCCATGGCCTCCTCGTCGTCGAGCCTCAGCGCGCTGGGCGCGGCTTCGGCGAGCAGACGGGTCAGGGGCTGCCAGGCGCGTGCGGCACGGCGCAGCGCCAGCAGCGCCTCGGCCTCGGCGTGCGGGCCGAGCAGACGCTGCGCGCGGTGCGGGTCGGCCCACAGCTCGGTGGCGTCCAGGACCAGGGACGGGTCGGCCGCGGTCCGCAGCTGCAGCACCGCCTGGAAGACGCGGCGCCGTCCGGCCGGGGGCTCGACCCGCAGCTCCACGCTGACCTGCGCGGCCCGCTCGGCCGCGGCCTCGGCCGCCCATGGGGCCAGGCGCGGGTGCAGGGCGGTTGTGCGGTCGGCGTACGGGTTGCCGGGCACGGCCCAGCCTGCAGCCGGGGTGCGCGGCAGGGTGTCCGCGAGCGCGTCGCAGAACTCCCATACGAGGGCTGCCGGTTCGGCGATCCGTACGGCCCTGTCGTCCGCCGGTGGCGCGGGGAGATTGTGGGCGTACGGGGGCAGAGCGGCGGCCAGCGCGTCCAGGTCCCGCTTGCCCCGTGCGCCGGGTGGCCCGAAACGCCAGGTGGTGTGCGTGTCGGAGGTCAGCGCCGGATACAGTCGCCCCTCGCCCAGCAGCTGAAGGGCGCGGCGGGCGACGGCCGCCCACGCGGCGAGCGACGGATGAACGGCGTCCTCGGGCAGGTCGGGCAGGTCGGGCAGGTCGAGCAGGAGGGCGAGCGCGTCGCCGGGGCCGAGCGCCAGCCCCTCGACGTCGCGGGTGCGCACCCCGGCGCCGTGCGGCAGGACCAGCTCAAGGCGGACCCGCTCCACCGTCTCGGGTACGGCGGCCGAGGCGGGCACGCGGCGGGCGTCGGCGGAGGGCCGATAGTGCACCAGGCGGCCGAGTCGGGCCGGCCGCCCCGACTCGGCCGGCACGAACACCGCAGCCCAACCGCCCGCGGCGAGGTGTTCGCTCGCCCAGGCAGTGGCAGCAGGGTCGGCGAGCGGCGCGGCCTCGGCGGTGATCTCCCGCAAAACTCGACTCACTTGGCGCTCCCCGACTTGAACGCGGCCTTCCGCAGCCGCTTGGCCAGGGCCTTGTCGAGGGGTTTGACGGCGTCGGCAAGCGAGCCGAGCACCTCGCCGGCGTGCGGGTGGCAGGCACGCCACAGGTCGTCGGCACGCTCGACCAGCTGATCGAGCGGACGCTTCCCGTCCCCGGGACCCGCCAGCAGCCTCTCGCGCAGCGCCTGTTCGCCCGCCGCGGCGAACGGCAGCGCGCCGTCCACCAGCATCCACTCCAGGCCCCACGCGGCCTCCCCTTCGGTGGGTTCGTCGATCCGGCGCAGCATGGAAGGCGCCGCGTGCGCGCGGCCGGTGACCTGGGAGACGGCGGCCTTGCGCAGCACCGCCTTCGCCCGCCCGGTGCGGTCCGCCTCCAGCACGGCGGCCAGTACGCGCGGGGCCTCCAGGCGGCGCAGCGCGTCGTCCGGCTCCGTACCGTCGCAGGCGTCCACCACCTGCACCGCCGCGTCCGCAGCGGGTGCCGCCAGCCAGCCCGCCACCTCCGCAGCCGCATCCGCCTCGGAGGAGTACGAGGGGAGCGCGGACAGCAGTTCGCGAGCGTCCGCCCGGTCGAGCGAGCCGATCACCGGCGCCGGGACGCCTGCCGCCACCAGCAGCGCGCGCAGGCCGAAGCGACCCAGCGCCGTGAGCCGGAAGCGGCCGGTGGGCAGCATGCCCTGCCCGTCGCCGTCGAACAGCAGGGTGAGGACAGCATCGTCCGCAGGAGGCTCGTGGCCGTCGTGCTCGGCGGCGCCGAACAGCTCCAACGTCCCGGCGGTGTCGTGGTATTGGTCGGCGAGGAGCGCCGACACCAGCTGCCGGGCCGGGCTCTCGGGCAGTCCTGACAGGCCCTCAGTGAAGAACTCGGCGACGTCCAGCCGCTCCCCGTCGGGCAGCCCGTACGCCGCGAGCAGCATCAGGAACACCAGCGGCGGAGCCGCCTCGGTCAGCTCCCGCAGCGGCGCCGGCTCACCCAACGGCCCGTCCAACGCGGGGAAGGCGAGGGTGAGTTCGGTCGCCGCGCTCGCCACCGCCCCCTGCCAGGTGGCCAGCAGCGCCGCGTCGTCCTCCTCGTCCGGCAGCTCGTCGCCGGCGTGCGCGCGCTTGCCCGTCACCTCGACGAAGCCGCAGTTCAGCGCCCATTCCCAGGGCAGGTCCACCAGCTCCATGTCGGCTGCGCTGCGGATCTTCGCCAGCAACGCGGCCCGCCCCTCGGGATCGCCCCACTCCTCGGGGGCGATGCGCCACAGCTCGGCCTCCTCCACGGCCTGCCGGGCGAGCTTCGGCCGCAGCAGCGCCTTCGGCGTCAGCTCCCGCCCGCCGCCACACCAATGCCCGAGCTGCACCGCCGCCATGAAGGCGGGCACTTCGCGCACCGCGCGGGCCAGCTCCGCCTCGCCGGGCAGCCGCACGGCCGGGAGCCGGACGTCCGCGGCATCGAAGAGGCCGGTCGACGACTCCTCCTCGCCCTCCCCCACGCTCGAATTCGCTCGCGCGGGGGGACCCCCATCGTCGCCGTCGGCGAGCGGGCCCGCGCCGCCGGGGAGAGGGTGAAGCTCGCCACACTCGCACCAGTACAACCCCGGCGGGGCCTGGCGCTCGCCACGCTTGCCCGTCGCGCGTCGCAGTGCCACCTGCGCGAGACCGCGGGTGAGTTCGGCAGGGTCGAAGTCAGCCGGGTCGAAGCCATCCTCGTACCGGCCCGCAAACACCTCGTCGTGCAGGCTCTCGTACTCCACCCACTTCTCACCGCCGTGCCGGACGACAGCGGGGCTTGGGCGCTCCCCGTCCGCGTACCGCTCCTGCAGCTCGGCCAGTCCCCACACGCCGCCGAGGTCCTCGGCGGGCGGCATGGCCCGCCGCCCGCCCGTGCACACCGCGCGCTCCCTCTCGCCCTCTTCGGCGGGGCGTACTCCCTCCACCGTGATCCGGTGCAGCCAGTCGTCGCCGAAGTCGTAGGTGTAGTCCATACGGTCGCCGGTGCGCGGCAGGACGTCCGCGAGGACGGCCTCCTCCTCGTCGAAGACCGGGACGTCGAGATCCTCCGGCGGGGTGTACCGCCCGCCAAGGCGGTCCTCGAAGGCGTGCGGGTGCATGTCCTGCCAGCCGAACGCCTCCTGGATCACGTCGTGCAGCGATCCCAGCGTGATGTCCGGGGGCACCACCAGCCGCCGCCACACCGGCGGTTTCGTCCCCTCGAGACCGACCTTCAGCTGGTGGACGGAAAGCTGGCGCTCGGCGGAGCTGCGCTGGGCGGTCATGGCCTCAGGGCTTCCCACTGGTCGGAGGCATACGCGTCGGGGCACGCCGCGAGCCCGTCGCCGTACGCCGAACGGCTGACCCACCATTCTTGCAGCCAGGAGCCGCCGGCCCGGCCGATCGGCTCAATCCCAGCCGAACTCGGCATCGTCCCGGGTGCGGTCGGCACCACCGACATCCACGACACGGGCGGCCGGGCAAAGCACGAGCTCGACGTCGTTGCCCTCGCCCCCGGCGAGAAACCCCGTACAGCCGGTACCGCTGGGACGCCCGCCCCACCGCCCGCCGCCTCAAATGATCCATTTGCCGGTCGATCTTAGGTGACACAGTTTTCGGCACCCACAGGGTGCTGGACCGCCGCGCCGGGGACGCTCCGGGGCGGCCGCGTGCGAGTCCGGCAGCGCCGGTCAGCTGCGACGGCGCGCCGACTCCTCGAGCCGCTCGACCAGTTCGGCAGCCATGGCCTTGATGGTTTCCAGCCCCTTACGCCCCCACGGCTGCGGGTCCTGGTCGACCACGCAGATCGTGCCCAGCACCACGCCGGTGCTGTCTATCAGCGGTGCGCCCAGGTAGGAGTGGACGCCGATCGCGTCGACTACCGGGTTACCGGCGAACCGCGGGAAGTCCCGGATGTCCTCCAGCACCAGCGCCCGGCGGCGCTTGACCACGTGCGGGCAGATGCCCATGTCGATGTCGCGGGGCATGACGCGGCCGGGCACCGGTTCCTCCAGCAACGGCGGTCCCACGTGGACCGTGGTGTCCTGCGCGGCGCTGTACAACCCTGCGAAGTACTGGCGGTCGGCGTCGAGGAAGAAGTTGACCCCGGCGTAGCAGCCGCCGGTACGGTTTGCCAGCTCCCGTGCGAAGGCGTCGAGTTTCGCATCCGGACGGGCATCGATACCCAGCTCGCGCAGCCGCTCGGAGCGGGCACGCACCTGTGGGTCCTCCGGGGGGAGGAGCAGATGGCGCAGGGCGATCCCGGACTCAGGCCCGGAGGAGGGGTTGGGCGGTGTCGCTGCCATGGGAACTCCTTGTCGTGATCAGATGCTGAATCAGTTCGAGCAGCACGCGGATGCCCGAGCTCTGGACGCGGGCGTCGCACAGCACCACCGGCACCTCCTGCCTGAGGTCGAGCGCGGTTCGCACCTCCTCCGCGCGGTAGCGGTGGGCCCTGTCGAACTCGTTGACGGCGACGACGAAGGGGACGCCGCGCCGCTCGAAGAAGTCCACCGCCGCGAAGGAGTGCTCCAGCCTGCGGGTGTCGGCGAGGACCACCGCCCCGAGCGCTCCCTCGGAGAGTTCGTCCCACATGAACCAGAAGCGCTCCTGTCCGGGCGTGCCGAACAAGTACAGGACATGGGAAGGACTGAGCGTGATCCGGCCGAAGTCCAGGGCCACCGTGGTGGTGGCCTTGTTCTCCACTCCGTCCAGCCGGTCCGTGGCCGCGCTGACGGCGGTCAACATCTCCTCGGTGCTCAGCGGCTCGATCTCGCTGAGCGCGTTGACGAAGGTGGTCTTTCCCACGCCAAACCCGCCGGCGATCAGCACCTTGATTCCCACCGGCAGGACTTCGGCGGGCAGCGGGTCACAGTCGTTTGAGGAGGCCATCGCGTACCGCTTCCAGGAAGTCTCGATCATGTCGTGCGTGGTGGCCCGGGGGCGCCGGGGGCGCGTCACCTGTGACCACCGCGCCTCCTTCGGCCAGATCGGACAGCAGCACCTTGACCACGGCGGCGGGCACCTGCATCCGGGCCGCGACCTCGGCGACGCTCACAGGCCGCTCGCACAGCGCCAGCACCTGCGCATGCTCCAGGCCGAAGGAGCCCTGCGTCTGGGCGCCGGTGGCCCGCACCATGGTCACCAGCGTGAAGTGGGACGTGGCCCTGGTCCGGCCGTCGCTCACGGTGTAGGGACGGACCAGCCGCCCGGCCGCTTCGTCGATCAGCGGTCCGTCTGGGAGGACCCGCGTCATCGGTTACCCCACCGGGTGCCGGGGCGGCGTGGCCAGGTGCGGGCGCACGCCCTTCACCATCATCCCCATCTCGTAGCCCAGCACCGCCGCGTCCGCCTCGCGTCCGGCCAGCACCGCCAGCACCGCGCCGTGCCCGGCGGCCGAGACAAACAGCAGCGAGGTGCTGAGCTCCGTCACTATCTGTCGCACGTCACCGCCGTCGTCGAAGTGCCGGCCCGCGCTGCGCGCCAATGAGTACAGCCCACTGGCGAGCGCGGCCAACTGGTCCGCGGCGTCCTTGTCGAGCCCCTCCGCTGCCTTCACCAGCCCGTCCGAGGACAGCAACAAGGCGCTTCGGGTGTGCGGCACCCGGTTCACCAGCCCGGTCAACAGCCAGGAAAGGTCTTCGCTCGCCACGATCGTGTACTCCTCTTCGACAGAAGGAAACGGCTTGCTGGACGGGGCCCCGGGCCTTCAGGGCGGCCTCGGCTATCTGGGCGTCTCCGCTTCCTCGGCCCTGCGTAGTCCGGTCTGGAACGCGGCCATCAGGCCCGGGTCGTGTGCGATGTCCTCGGAAGCACCGGCGCTGCGGACCGGGTGCGGCCGTTCGGCGGCGTGATCCCGGCGGCGGCGCTGAGGCAACTGCGGACGGTCGCCCTCGCCGTCGGAGGGCACCGGGGCGGGCTGGGGTTCGGAATCGGACACGCGCGAATCCGCAACGACGGTCATCACTGTCGTCCGGGGGTCCGCCGCCTCGGGCTCCACTGGGTCTTGCGGCACCGCGTCAGGGGTCGGGACGGTGTGGCGCGCGGGAGCTGCCGACTGCGGGCCGAGCAGTGCCCTGGGCAGCACCATGACGGCCTGAGTACCGCCGTAGACGTTGCTCTGCAACTGCACGGCGATGTCGTGCCGCTGGGCCAGGACGGAGACCACGTACAGGCCAATCCGGCCGTCCTGCAGCAGCTCGCCGAGCGCGACCTTGTCGGGTGCACCCAAAACGGTGTTCATCTGGTTGCGCTCGGCCGGGGACATGCCCAGGCCCCGGTCCTCGACCTCGATCGCCACCCCCGAGGTGACGGGCTCCACCCGCACGTGCACGGTGGTCTGGGGCGCTGAGAAGACCGTCGCGTTCTCCAGCAGCTCGGCCAGCAAATGGACGACGTCGACCACGGCGTGGCCGCTGACCGTTCCATCGATGGGCGGGACCAGCTTGACCCGGGCGTACTGGTCGATCTCGGCGACGGCGGAACGCAGCACGTCGGTCAGGCCGACAGGGCGGGTCCACTGGCGGTGGGTGTTCGCGCCGCCAAGCACGGCCAAGTTCTCGGCGTAGCGGCGGATCCGGGTGGACAGGTGGTCCACCCGGAACAGCCCCTTGAGCAGGTCGGGGTCCTCGACCTCGTTCTCCAGGCTGTCCAGCAGGCCGATCTCGCGGTGCACCAGGGACTCCAGCCGGCGCGCCAGGTTGGCGAACACCTCGAACTGCTCCAGCCGGAAACCGTGTTCCGCACCGACCGCACAGGCGGCGGTCTCCAGCAGGGCTGCCTCCGCCTCGTGCCGGGCCGCAGCGATCTCGAATCCGAGGCGGGAGAATTCGTCCGGGCCGGTCTGCGGCGGCAGTTCTGGCCGGCGCCGCACAGGGGGCTCCCCGGCCCGCAACCGACGGCACAGCGACTCCAGTTCGGCCCTGCCCTCGGCTGTGGTACGGGTCAGCTCGGCCAACTCGGCACGGTTTCGGTCAGCCGCACGGGACAGCTCCGCCCAGTGCTTGGTGACTGCTCGTGCCTCGGCCGAAGTCCGTATACCCGCGATCCCGGCCGCCATGGTGCCGATGAGGACCACGCCGCCGAACACCGCGCTTTGGTCCGCCCGGTCCAGGTGGCCATCGCGGACCAGCACGGCGGCCACCGCACCGGCCACGGCGACCGCGCCCGCCGGCAACACGGACCACAGCACCAGACGCCGCCTCAAGGACGCGGCTCGCGACTCGGCCGTCACACGGGAGGGCACAGGCGACGCCAGCCGGTCGTCCGGTGGCATGGAAGGATCACGCATAACAGTCCCCGGACAGTGCGAAGATCGGGCCGAGCGCGCACGCTACCGCGCATCAGGACCCCGGCGTCAGCCCCTGGCGCGCACAGAAATCGAACCGTTGTCCTTAACTTCGCCTCGAAACACCCGTCCCAGGCGTGCGAGTGGGGGCAGGGCCACCAGCACTGGGGACAGCATCATGCCTGCGGCCGTCCCCAGAAGGATGTCCTCCGGTGGCCCGGGGCCTGGGGTGGTGTCACCGTCAGGTTAATCGTCGATCACGATGACCCCGCCGTCGTGCGGAGCCGTCGCCGACTCCTCACGCAGCAGCTCAAGCCGCCGGTCGTTGACCTGCTCGACCTCCCAAGGAGACTCGGACAGAAAGAACTGCAACCGCTGCACCCCCGGCATCCCCGCACCCGCCACCGGCTCCGCCCCTGCCAGGCAGGTGATCGTCTTGTTCCGCTCCCGCGGCGCCAGCAACCCGGTCAGATACTCGCGAAAACCCCGCCGCTGGGCCAGGCTGAAAAAGAGATCGTCGAACCGGGCCGCGTACTCTTCCAACGGCCCCGGCCCCGGCCCCGGCCCCGGCCCCGGCCCCGGCCCCGGCGCAGGCGGACACGGACGGCGAGCGGCCATCTTCAGCCCCCAGCAAGGCAGTTGACTCCTACCACCGGCCTACGACCAACCCGACCTGCCGTCAACTCACGCCACCGCCGGATTTAACGAACTACCGGTAGGTGGCGCATCGGCCAGCTACCGGCATTGCGGGTGCCGATTAACCATCCGCCCTGCTCACGCGGCATGTTGGTACTCGTGGAGGGTTTCGCCGAGTCGGTCTCGTCGGCGGATTTCAAGGTGGTTGATCTGCTCTGTCAGGCTGATGGAGTGGCGCGGCGTGGCCCAGGGTTCGGTGCGGGCGATGACGTTGTCGAAGGTCTCGAACTCGCTGAGCGCGCGGGATCCGGTGACTCTGGTTTCAGATCAAAGTGCCTCCAGGGGTCACGCCCGCAGGTATGTATCCAGCGCTCCATGGTGGAGTTCATCCGAGGTACCTGGATGGCGGTGGTTGCGAGCTTCGGGCCGGTGTCGGCCAGGGCGTCGAAGGCGGCCGTGAACCTTCGAGTTGCGATCCCGAATCAGGAATCTGGCCCTGTTGTCTGCATGCTCAAGATCCGTGTGAGGGTGGTGAACCTGGGTTTGGTCTCCTGGCGCTGCGGGATCGGCTGATCTTGCAGCTCGGGCCGTCCTTGTGCGATCACGGCCGTATCGTCAGCGGTCAACTCGCCCCTCGGACACTCTTTGTAGCGATACACGAACGAGGACCTCGACCTGACGGTCGGGGTCCTTTGCGTTTTCGTGGCTGAAGGACTCCCCGGGGCGAGGGCCGTCCGAGCGTCCCTGGCGCCCGTCAGGCGGCGGCCGGCGGTGTGTCGGCCGCCGCCTGACGGAAGGGATTCAGGTTCACATGGGTGAGCGGCGTGGCGTCAGTTGGATGCGCTGCCGGAGACCCACTCGCTCCACGGCATGTTCCAGTCGCTGAGGCCGTTGTCCGGGGCCACCGTGCTCTTGTCCATGGAATTCTTGACGATCACGACGTCACCGATCATCGAGTTGTCGAAGAACCACGCGGCGGGCTGCTTGCCGTTGCCGGCGTTCCTGACGTCCTTCAGGCCCACGCAGCCGTGGCTGGTGTTGACCTTGCCGAAGACCGAGTCGGCACCCCAGTAGTTGCCGTGGATGAACGTGCCCGAGGCGGTCAGGCGCATGGCATGCGGTACGGCCTTGATGTCGTACGAGGGCTTGCCGTCCTTCTCCGTGAGACCGACGGTCGCGGCGTTCATGTGGATGTGCCGGTACTTCTCGGAGATGACCATCCGACCGTTGTACGTCGGGTGCTCGGGGCTGCCGGACGAGATCGGGATGGTCTTGATCGTCTTGCCGTCCCGTACGACGGACATCTGCTTCGTCGCGGCGTCGACGGTGCTGATCTGGCTCCGGCCGATCTTGAACGTGACCGTCTTCTGGACGCCGTCGAGGCTCATCGTGACGGTGACGGTGGAGCCGGGCTTCCAGTAGTGCTCGGGGCGGAAGTCCAGGCGGCTGCTGTTGAGCCAGTGACCGACGACCTGCTCGCCGCTGCTGGAGCTGACCTGGATCTTCGACTCCACGGCGGCCCTGTCGGCGATCGCCTTGTTGAAGTTGAAGGTCACCGGCATGCCCACACCGACGGTCGAGCCGTTCTCGGGGGAGAGGTGCCCGAGGAAGTCGTTGGCCGGGGAGACCGTGGAGATCGCGGCGTTCTCCGTGGCGGAGCGGCCCTTCGCGTCCTCGGCCTCCGCGGCGACCTGATATCGGGTGGCCTGCTTCAGTGGGCCGTTCGGCTTCCAGGACGTTCCGTCCGCGGACAATGTGCCCGGAACCTCGGTGCCGGTCGCGACGGCGGTCATGGTCACCTTGGTGAGCCTGCCGTCGCTGACGGTGACGTTCACGGGGTCGTTGATCCCGACGCCGTGAACCTGCCCGGGCGTGATCCTTATTCGGGCGTCGGAAGCGTCTTGGGTGCTCGCCTGAGATGGCTGCGCCTGTGCCTGTGCCTGCGTTTCCGGGTGAGCCCCGGTGTCGTTGGTGGCCGCGTAGCTGGTACCGCCCAGCGCCGTGAGTGCGAGCGCGCCGGCCGTAGCCATCAGCCCGGTGCGTCGCTTGCGTGCGGTGATCAAACGCTTCTCCCATGCCGCTGGTCGTTGAATCCCCCGAGCTGGTTTCCGAGGGGGCAATCAGCTCCAAAGAAGCATTTTTACGCATTGGTCCGCTTTGATGGGGTGGATTGTGGCGGGTTTCACGCCTTGCGCGTGGGTCGCCGAGGCTCCGCTCGACGGCCGGATGGTGCGTGACCGATCCGCTCTCGCCGATCGGTGCGGGCCCTGCGGCGATACGGAGGCGAGGGGTCCGGCGTGACCGGCGCCCGCCCCGCTGCCCGGCCGCCTCGACGTCGGAGCGGACCCGAACCGAGGTCGTGGCGCAGGCTTCGGGCCCGGCTGGTGGTGATCTCTGCCTTTTCGCCGCAGCCGGCCGTGGCCTCACCTGTCGGAGATCTCGGAGAGCCATGCCGTGTCCTCCGGGCCGGGCGCTTCGGGGCCCGGTGCGGGGAGCCGGCGGACCTCGCCCGTGCTCAGGGCGATCGTGGCGCGTGGCTGCATCGGCCCGTGACCCCTGCGTGAGAGCAGGACGAGTTCCCAGACTGTCGCCGTCATGGCGTCGAGCCGGGTGGCGCAGTCGGCGCTGACGCGCCGCGGATCCCGGGTCCGGCCCAGGGATAGATGCGGAGTGAAGTTCTTGGCCCGCCCACGGCAGAGTGGAAACCGCTGCTGCAACACGTGGTGCAGGTCCTCCCACGGTGCCTTGCCGGCTGCCGCCGGATCGAGCCACACGGTGGCGTATGCCCTGTGCCGGAAGGTCCGCACCCCGTCCAGCAGGGCGGCGAAGGCCGGCGTCTCGGCCGTCGCCGCGGCGAGCAGTGAGGCGGCCCGCTCGAAGTCGGACTCGGGCACGAAGGGGAAGAGCAGATTGACGTGCGGCGGCCAGCGGTGGATCTGCGGATCGTAGTCCCGGCGGATGTCCTGGATCGGCGGCCACAGCTCTGCGGGCGGGATCCACGCCACCGCCGTGCGGGCCGTGGGGGGCGGGCCGAGGATGCCGACGCCTTCTCCCCGGCCGAAGTCCGGGTCCGCTCGCGGGTTCCGCATCCGGCCGGCGGGCGATGTGTCGATGTGGTCCACCCCTGCCGCCCGGTCCCGCGGGTCCCGGCCGCCCGGGTGACCGATCTCGTCGCTGGTTCGCATCACGCGTCCTCTCCCGCCGTCACACCTCCTCCTCCAGGGTGCCGTTGGTCCTGTCCTTGACGGTTGTCCCTCACGCACCGCGATGGTTCAGATGTTTTGCGTGACGGATCTGCCGGCTCGCCGGGGGGTGGGCGATTGTGTCGACTCACGACAGCCGTACCCGAACGAGGGCCACGACGGTGCGGTCGCGGTGCTCGTTTCGCCTAGCGCCTCTCCCTCGACCCGGCGTCCGTGCGTGTTTCCGTGACGTTAAACGTGATGTTGAATACGGAAACAGTCTTGACATGAACACTTCCGTCAAGTGGTTGTCCGCTGTACCAAATGAGGGCCAGCTTTTCCCGCTCAGGGAGGTCCTGTGAGACGCGTCAAATTGCGATCCACCGTTGTCGCCTTCGGGCTCGCGATGATGTTCGGCCTGGTGCTGACAGGTCCGGCGCACGCCGCCGGACCGGCCTATGTCGCGCTGGGAGACTCGTACTCGGCCGGCAACGGCGCAGGGAACTACGACAGTTCGAGCGGAAGCTGCCACCGCAGCCTCAGCGCCTACCCCTACCTGTGGAAAAACGCCCACGCACCGTCCTCGTTCGCCGACACTTCCTGCTCCGGCGCGATCACCACGGACGTGACGAACAGTCAGCTCGCCCCGCTGAACTCCTCCACCGGCCTCGTCTCTCTCACCATCGGCGGCAACGACGCCGGCTTCGCGGACGTCATGACCACCTGCGCGACCGGCTCGGACACCGACTGTGTCAACCGGGTGAACACGGCCGAGAGCTACGCTCAGAACACCCTCCCCGCCCGCCTGGACGCCACCTACAACGCCATCCGCGCCAAGGCGCCCAACGCCAAGGTGGTCGTTCTGGGCTACCCGCACATGTATACGCTCAACGTCTTCTGCGTCGGCCTCAGCGCCACCAAGCACAGCAAGATCGACGAGGCTTCGGACGTCATCGACAGCGTCATCGCCGGCCGTTCCGCCGCCCACGGCTTCGTCTTCGGGGACGTCCGCACCACGTTCGGCGGCCATGAGCTGTGCTCCAGCGACGGCTGGCTGCACTCCCTGGTGGTCTCGCCGAGCTGGGAGTCGTACCACCCCACCGCCACCGGCCACGCCAGTGGCTACTACCCCGTCCTCAACGCCAACAGCTGACCTCCCCGTGGGGCGAGTCGGCCTGGCTCGCCCCCTCGGGCCTCCGCCGTCGAACGGCGGGCCGGACCCGGTCGGCCGTTTCGGCGGTCGGCCTCCGCGGAAGAGGCACGAATCGGCACTCGGACGAGTGCAGGCGGGGCGCGATCGAGATCGTACGGTCGTCGGGCCCGGACGGTGACGACGCCGCCCGGGAACCCGGGATCAACCCCGTCCTGAGCCGCGCCCGCCGGGCCGGTCACTGATACTGGGAAAATGGGCAAACTCGGGCGATTCGTCCCAGCGAGCCGACGGGGCGACCGCGTGCCACCGAAGGCCGGGCCGCCGGAAGCCGGCCCGAAGGCCCGTCACCATTCGGCCGGCCGACGTGTGCTGTGGTTGCGGAAACCGCGCAGCGTCGCCGGTCAGGTCTTCCTGCTGCAACTGGTGGTCGTCCTGCTGCTCATCGCCACGGCCGTGGCGGTGCTCGTGATCCAGGACCGCAACCGCGCGATCCAGGAAGCCGGCGACCGGTCACTGGTGGCGGCCGAGTCGTTCGCGAACGCCCCGGGCACCGCGGAGGCGATGAAGAGCGACGACCCGACGGCGGCGCTCCAGCCACATGCCGAGGCGGTGCGCAAGAAGACCGGCGTCGACTACGTCGTGGCGCTGAGTCCCTACGGCTTCCGGTGGACCCACCCCGACCCGGACCAGATCGGGAAGCACGTCTCCACCTCCTACGGCCAGGCGCTCCAGGGCGAGCCCCACCAGACCACGTTCGACAGCAGCCTGGGGAAGGCGGTCGACTCGACGGTGGCCGTCTTCGACGAGAAGGGGACCGCGGTCGGCCTCGTCACCGTGGGGGTCACGGTGGACAAGGTGAGCAGTGTGGTGCAGCGCCAACTGCCGGTGATCTTCGCCTCCGGCGGTGTCGCACTGCTGCTGGCCGCGGGTGGGTCGGCACTGGTCAGCGGGCGTTTGCGGCGCCAGACCGGGGGCCTGGGGCCGGTGGAGATGACCCGCATGTACGAGCACCACGACGCGGTGCTGCACGCGGTCCGCGAAGGCGTGATCATTCTGGACGGCGACGGAAGGTTGCTGCTGGCCAACGACGAGGCCCGCCGGCTGCTCGCACTGCCACCGGATGCCGAGGGCAGCCCGGTCACCGGACTCGGGCTGAGCCCGGCCCTGGCCGGACTACTGGGATCGGGCCGGGCGGCCACGGACAAGGTCTTCCTGGCTGGAGACATCCTGCTCGCGGTCAGCGTGCGGCCGGTGGGCCTGCAGGGGGGCAGCGTGGCCACCCTGCGGGACACCACGGAGCTGCGCGCCCTCGCGGGCCGGGCGGACGTGGCGGGCGGGCGCCTGCAACTGCTCTACGAGGCCAGCATGCGGATCGGTACCACCCTCGACATGACGCGCACCGCCGAGGAACTGACCGAGGTGGCGGTCCCGCGCTTCGCCGACTTCGCCACCGTCGAGCTGTTGGAGCCCGTGCTGCAAGGGGGTGAACCGACCGGGGCGAGTATGGAAATGCGCCGTATCGCAGCCGGGGGCATCCGGGACGACGCGCCCCTTCACCCTGTCGGGACGCTCAAGCGCTACGTGCCCGGCAACCCCGTGGCCATCGGTTTGACCACCGGCCGGCCGGTCCTGGTGGCGCAGCTCGCCGTGGCCGACGGATGGCGGGCCCAGGACCCGGAGCGGGCCCAGAAGGTCATCGAATTCGGTGTCCACTCCATGATCTCGGTGCCGCTCCGGGCCCGAGGCCAATTGCTGGGGGTCGTGGAGTTCTGGCGTTCGGAGCAGGACCCCTTCGAGCCGGACGACCTTTCTCCCGCCGAGGAACTCGCCGCCCGGGCGGCCGTGTGCATCGACAACGCGCGCCGATACACCCGCGAGCACACCACAGCCGTCACCCTCCAGCGCAGCCTGCTGCCCGGCGTATTCCCCGAGCTGTCCGCACTGGAGGTCGGGCACCGGTACCTGCCCGCCCAGGCGGGGGTGGGCGGCGACTGGTACGACGTCATCCCGCTGCCGGGGGCCCGGGTGGCCCTGGTGGTCGGCGACGTCGTCGGGCACGGTCTGCACGCCGCCGCGACGATGGGTCGCCTGAGGACCGCGGTGCACAACTTCGCCGCCCTGGACCTGCCTCCGGACGAGCTTCTCGCGCACCTGGACGACCTGATCACCCGGATCGACCAGGACGCGGCAGCCGAGGGCAACACCGACGGCGTCACCGGTGCCACCTGCCTGTACGCGGTCTACGATCCGGTCTCCGGGCGGTGTGTCCTCGCCCGGGCCGGTCATCCCGGTCCGGCGCTGGTCTCGCCCGACGGCTCCGTGACCTTCCCCGACATCCCCGTCGCCCCGCCACTCGGCGTGGGAGGAGGTCTGCCGGTCGAGACGGCCGTACTCCGGCTGGCCGCCGACAGCCGGCTGGTCCTCTACACCGACGGCCTGGTCGAGGCCCGCGGCCGTGACATCGACATCGGGCTCGGCATGCTGAAGGAGGCGCTCGCCCATACGAACGGCGCAACCCCGGACGACACCTGCCGGGCGGTGCTCGACGCGATGCTGCGTACCAGGTCGAGTGACGATGTCGCCCTGCTCGTCGCACGCACCCGGCTGCTCGACCCGGAGCAGGTCGCGGAGTGGGAGGTGCCCGACGACCCCGCGGCCGTCCCCCGGGTCCGCGCCGAGGCCACCCGCAGGCTGGAATCCTGGGGGGTCGGCGAGGCCGCCTTCACGACCGAGCTGATCCTCAGCGAACTCGTGACGAACGCCATCCGGTACGGAGGCAGCCCCATCAGTCTGCGGCTGCTGCGCGACCGCGACAGCCTGATCTGCGAGGTCGCCGACGGCACCAGCACCTCCCCGCACCTGCGCCGCGCAACCCTCACCGACGAGGGGGGCCGTGGGCTGTTCCTCGTCGCGCAAATGTCCCGCCGCTGGGGGACCCGTTACACCGACCGAGGCAAGATCATCTGGGCTGAGCAGTCGCTCGACGCCGGAGCCACCGGGGACCTGAGCGGTCTCCTGATGGCGGACCTGTGAAGCGGGACGGAAACCGGACCGCAGCCCCGGCGGGTGCGCACGCCGAGTGCGTTCAGGAGGCGTTGTCGACCGTGAGGTACGGGATCTTGGCCGGGTCCTGGCCGAAAGCGGCCCCGAGATAGACGGCCGACAGTTTGGTGAGCGTTCCGTCGTCGATCAGCTGCCTGATGACCCGGTCCAGCTCGTTCCTGTTCCGTGACCCCTTCGGGTACAGGGCGCCGTAACCCTGGTCGGTCCTGTACTGGCCCACGAGGCGCACCCTGCCCTCCCGCTTCTGGGGATACGCCAGCAGAATCGTCGTGTCGTGGACGACCGCGTCGATCCGTCCCTCCTCCAGGGCCGTGACCATGTCCGGGTCGTTGGGGAAGGCCGTGACGGGCTTGGTCGGCTTGAGGCGCTTCTTGACGAACTCCTCGCCCGTGGTGCCCTCGGCCACTCCGATGCGGACGTCACGGATGTTGTCTCCGTTGATCTTCTCACCGTCCCTGATCAGCACTCCCAGGGTCGAGGAGAGGTAGGGCGGGGAGAACTCGGCGACCTTGCTCCGCTCCGGGGTGATCGTGATCTGCGCCAGGGCCAGGTCGAAGTCCGTGGTCCGGCCGGACACGACCTCCGGGAAGGGGGCGTTCTCCACCTTCACCCGGTCGAGTCCGGACCGGTAGGCGATGTTGGCGGCCATGCAGTACTCGTAGCCGCTCGTGATGGAGGCCGGCGTGTTGCCGCCGTTCCACCAGCCGGGCGCGGGCAGGGTCGTCTTGACCGTGAGGGCGCCCGCTGTCCGGGGCGACAGATGAAACTCACCGTGATGTCCCGAGAGCGGGCATTCGCCGTAGTGGGCTTTCGACGACTCCGACCCGCCCTGGCCACAAGCCGATGTCGCGACGATGAGCGCCACGCTGACAGCCAGAGAGGCGATCGCTGCCGCGGCGCGCATCATTGCACCTCCGGTAGGGGCATACTCCTTGAGTCACCATAAATCACCCCGAACCTTACGACTGCCGGAGCCACGTGGGAGGACCCCGGGGCGCGGGTCGGGTCACCCGTCTTCCGGCGGTGCCGCAGCGGCGGGTCGGAGGCGCGTGCCGTGTCCCGGTCGTGACGTGTCCCGGTCTTGCGGTTTTCCGGCCTTTCCGTGTCCCGGCCTTGCCGGACCTCGGTCGTGCGGGACCCCCGTGTGATCAGCCGGGCAGCTGTCGGAAGAGGTCACGCGGGTGCCCACGGAACGTGACTCCTCGGCGCTCCCGCAACGCGGTCGCCGCAGACGCCCTGCGCGCGCACCCTTCGAGGACGGGCGCCGACCGCGCTCCCTGTGCGCGGGGCCGCAGCGGCGCACGGCGCACGGTGTGCGCCGTCGGATCCGGTGCCGGTGGCGGCACCGGTCCCGGACCCAGCGGATCGCCGCTGAGGTGCCGGGCGGTCTCTCGGAGTTGACCGAGAAGTTCAACGTCCTTCCGATGTTCGCAGAAGGTGCGACGGAAGCCCAGGCGAGGAGGCTGCGGAGCCGCCGACGGAGCAGAGCGTGGAGGACCGGACCTGGCCGACGCGGTCGGACTGACCACAGAACCCACGTGGACGACGACGATCGGGCGGAGTCGCGCGGCGCCTCGTGAACCGCTCGGCTGATCGATCAGGGTGACAGCTCTCCGAGGTCGTCTCACCGACCTCGAGAATGCCTGTGTCTCTGGCCGCGAGGGGGTGGATGCCCGTGGGTTCTGTCCATGGATTCATCGACATGACGATTTGGTTGCCGGGACACGCCTCAGGTGAGGGTGAGGCGCCGCCACCCGGGGCGATCTGAGATCCATTGCAAAGTGGTCGGTGGGTGAAGGGAGTTCACGGCCGGCCATCGAGCGGGAGACCGCATGCTCGCACGTGTGCCCGAGTCCGGCCCAACTCGCGCCGTCGGCTGATAACTTCGTGCAATCGGTCGGACACGTTCTGGCGCGGGATGTCGCCGGGACCGGATGGACAGGCTCAACGACGGTGCAGATTTCGCAGGTCCTGGACAAGGTGGACGCGGGAGACATCGCGCTTCCCGAGTTCCAGCGTGGCTACGTCTGGACGCGCGACCAGGTGCGCGGGTTCTTCCAGTCCCTCTACCGCGGATACCCCATCGGCGGTTTTCTGACCTGGAGCACCAAGGCTGAAGGTGTTCAGACGCGGGGCGGGGGCTCGGGCCGGGACGGCTCGATCCATCTGCTGCTCGACGGTCAGCAGCGCGTCACCACTCTCTACGGAATCACCCGCGGCAGAGCTCCGGGCTTCTTCGAGGGCAACGCCTCGGCGCTGACAGGACTGCACTTCAACCTCCAGACGGAGGTCTTCGAGTTCTACGCCCCGGCGAAGATGAAGGACAATCCGCTCTGGGTGGATGTCACCGCGCTCTTCCGGAGCGGACTGGCCAGCCAGCTCCTCGCCGTGAACCAGTTGGCGAACGGGGACGCCGACCTGCAGGTCGTCTACATCGAGCGCCTGAACCGCATCACCCAGATAAAGGATCGCAGTGTCCACATCGACGAGGTGACCGGCGAGGACAAGACCATCGACGTGGTCGTGGAGATCTTCAACCGTGTGAACTCGGGCGGTACCAAACTCTCCAAAGGCGACCTCGCCCTGGCTGCCATCTGCGCGGCCTGGCCGGCTGCCCGGCCGACCATGAACCAGGCTCTACAGGAATGGTCGACCGCAGGTTTCGGGTTCAAGCTCGACTGGCTGCTGCGCAACGTCAATGCCGTCATCACCGGTGAGGCGCAGTTCTCCAAGCTTGCCGACGTGGATGTTCCGGCGTTCCGGTCGGGACTCGCCGAGACCATCGACTCCGTGTCGTATCTGCTCAACTCGCTCGGCGGACGGCTGGGGCTCGACCACGGTGCAGTCCTGAGCGGCCGCGGTGCCTTTCCGGTGATGAGCCGACTGCTGCACCGCTACGGAGGCGCGTTCCCCGATGCCATGACGCGCGACCGCCTCTTCTACTGGTATGTGCACAGTTTCCTCTGGGGCCGTCACACGGGAGCCACCGAGACCGTCCTCAACCAGGATCTGCAGGCGCTCGATGACGGCGGGGTCGACCAGTTGATCAGCGTGCTGCGGCGCAGCCGCGGCGGCCACCTCGGGATCGGTTCGGACGACTTCGTCGGTTCCAGTATGGGTTCGCGGTTCTACCCGCTGCTCTACATGCTGACGCGGGTGTACGGCGCCCAGGACTTCGTCAGCGGAGTCCCGCTGCGGGACGGGATGTTGGGACGGCTCAGCTCACTCCAGGTACACCACATTTTCCCCAAGGCGCTGCTCTACAAGCACGATTACGGCCGGGGAGAGGTGAACGCGGTCGCCAACTTCTGCCTCCTCACCCAGGACACGAACCTGAAGATCGGGGCGAGGGAGCCTGCTGAATACCTGGAGGAGATCGAGGCACGTATGCCAGGGGCGCTGGCGACCCAGTGGATCCCGATGGACCGCGACCTCTGGAAGGTGTCCAACTACCCCGACTTCCTGGCCGCCCGGCGCGTTCTCCTTGCCCATGCCGCGAACGAGTTCCTCCAGGGTCTGCACGACGGCCCGTCTCCGGTGGCGCTGGAGGACGTACGGGCGTCGCTGGCTACGACCTCGCTCGCGGACCCGTCCGGCATGGCCAAGACCGACCCGGCCGACGAAGTTCCTGGCCTCCGCATACTGCTGGCCGAACTGCACGAAGCCGACCTGGCCGTACCGGAACTGGACAGTGAGGTCAGCGACGTGCACACCGGCGCCGCAATCACCGTGGCAGCAGCCTTCTGGCCGCAGGGGTTGCGGGCGGAGGGCGGTGTGCCCGTCGTTCTGGTCCCGGACACGACCGAGGAGGAGCAGGCGGCACTCGAAGCCGGCGACTACCGCATCTTCCACAGCACGGAGGCGCTGCGCGCGTACGTTCGGAATCTATGCGCCGAGCAGTGAGTTCAGGGCCGACAAGCTGAGAGTGGGCAGGCGTGGGCCGGCGGCTGACAGCCCGTCGGCCGGAAGTTCTTCAGTTCCATGCGGCAGAGTCGAACGAGGGTGGCACCCGCGACGAGGGTGCCACCCTCGTTCGACTTGCCATGTGGTCGTGCGGTCCGGCAGAACTCCAGCTCCGCGTCCGCGCCGGCGCCTACGAGCAGCGCGTCCGGCACGCCCTCGACGGACCCGTCCACCTCCGCGGACCCGAGCTCGTCGGCCACGGACGCGCCGACGCCCACGGACGCGCCGACGGGCACCCCGCCGTCCGGCGGTCCCGGTGGCCCCGGCGGTGGAGGTGGCGCGTTCGGCTACGGCAGCGGTGTCGACTTCATGGCGTTCCTGGGCACCCCCTCGGCGGACGGCGCCTGGCAGCTGTACTTCGGCGGCCACCACCTCGCCGTGAACCTCACCTACCGGGACGGCAAGCCGGTGAGCGGCAGCCCGTTCTTCATCGGGGTCGAACCGAGCACGTGGACGGCGGACGACGGCACCACGTACACGCCGCTGGCGAAGCAGCGAAACGGCCTGCTCGCGGTGACCGGCAGCCTGAAAACGGAGCAGTTGACGAAGGCCAAGCTGTCCGAGTCCTTCAGCGACGTGCACCTCGGTCCGGGCAAGGACGGCCAGTTCCCGGAGACCAAGGAAGGCATCCCGGTCAGCTCGCTCACACCCAAGCAGAAGCAGCTGGTCCTGCGGGCGATCCACCCCTGGGTCGCCAACGTGGACGACGCCACCGCGAAGCGGCTCATGAAGACGTACGAGCATGAGCTGAACCAGACCTATGTCGGCTACTCCGGCGGCACCGGCCTGGACACCCAGGGCGACTACGTGCGCATCGACGGCCCCGGCGTGTGGATCGAGTTCGTCTGCCAGGGCGGCGTCGTCTTCCGGGGCCAGATCCACTACCACACCGTGTACCGGGACCATACCCGTGACTACGGAAGCGAGTTCACCTTCTCATGACCCGATCGCGGAACTGGCTGACCACAGCACTACGCCTGGTGGCCGGCGGCGCTCCTGCTCGGGGCGTCGCCGGCCGCCGCGCACCCGATGCCGCACTCGGTGGTCCAGCTCGACGTGTACAAGGCATCGGTCACCGCGCGGCTGGAACTGCCGGTCGACGACTTCTTCCGGGCGAGCGGGATCGATCTGAACAGCATCGGACCGGCCGCCCTGCCCGCCAGGGCGGCGGCCATCCGCAGCTACCTCGGCCGCCACATCCGTCCGACCACCCTCCAGGGGAAGGCATGGCAGGTCGGCATCGGCGCGCTGAGCCTCAGCCGCATCGAGCGGACCTCCACCGGCCCCTACCGTGAGCTGGTCGCCAAGGTTGTGTTCACCCGTCGGTACGATCCGCCTCGACATCCGGCACATGAAGGTGCCGCCCCTGACCGTCGACCTCGGCAACGGCAGTACCTGGCGCGGCTTCCTCGCCATGACCGAACTCGGCGGCGAGCACATCCTCACCGGTACCGACCACCTGTTGTTCCTGCTCATCCTGCTCCTGCCCGCACCGCTGCGGGCCACCGGGCGACGCTGGCACGGCCTGGTCGGCGCCCGCGCCGCGCTCGGGCGCATCGGCCGCATCACGATCGCCTTCACCGCCGGCCACTCCGTCGCCCTGGCCGCCACCGCCCTCGGCCGCCTGGAGATCCCCGGCCGGCCGGTCGAGGCCTTCATCGCCGCCAGCATCCTCGTCGGCGCCGTACACGCGATCCGCCCCCTGTTCCCAGCGGTGGTCGCGGGCGTCTTCGGCCTCGGCCACGGCATGGCCTTCTCCTTCGTGCTCGCCGAGATGCATCTGTCCACCGGACAGCTCGTGTTCAGCCTCTTCGGCTTCAACCTGGGCATCGAACTGGTCCAGCTCCTGCTGGTCTGCCTGGCCCTGCCGGTGCTGCTGGTGATGGCACGGCTGCGGGTGCAGCCCGCGCTACGGGTGGCCGGCGCGCTGCTCACCGCCACGGCGGCCGTCGGCTGGCTGGCCGACCGGCTCGGCATGCCCAACCCGGTCGCCCGGACGGCCGACAGCGCCGGATCCCACACCACCCTGATATTGGCCGCCCTCGCGCTGTCGGCGGTCGCCGCCACCGGCTGGGCGCTGTCCAGCCGGCGGCGCGCCCTGGGCGAACCGAGCGGCGGTGGCCGCCTCGTGCCACGGCCGCGCACTGCTCTGCGCGGTCCGAGGCCGAGCCGTGCGCCGTCTCGCGGAGGAAGGTGAGGGCGAGGGTCGGTCCTGCGGCCCTGGACAAGGAGCGGTGCCCGGTTCGAGAATACTGACCACTCCATACCGTATGCACAATGCGGATGCGGAATGCGCGTTCGTTTCGCGGTTGCCCAGGCCTTCCTGTGCCCCGACCTGCGGCGCGTGCCTGATGAGGCGCCCCGTGGGAATGCTCACCGATGCGGTCGTGTCCACGGCGTTCCTCCTGTGGGCGCGACCGTGTGTCCGCGATCATGTGTTCGCGACGTGATGAGTGGTCTTTTCGATATCGACCGGAGTGAGGTAGCCCACCATGTCGACTCCAGCACCCCGACTCGCCCAGTCCGCCAACCGTATTCCGGGCGGCGGGACGGTCATCGACCGGCTCGTGACAGCCAACCGTGCATACGCCGCCGGGTTCGTGGACCCCGGGATGGGTGCCCGCCCGGTCCAGCGGGTTGCCGTCGTGGCCTGTATGGACGCCCGGATCGACCTTCATGCCGCGCTCGGTCTCGAACTGGGCGACTGTCACACCATCCGCAACGCGGGCGGCGTCGTCACCGACGACACGATCCGCTCCCTGACGATCAGCCAACGGGCGCTCGGCACCCGCAGCGTCATACTGATCCACCACACCGGCTGCGGTCTGCAGAGCCTCACCGAGGACTTCCGGCACGAGCTGGAGATGGAGGTCGGGCAGCGGCCGGCCTGGGCGGTGGAGGCCTTCCGTGACGTCGATCAGGACGTACGGCAGTCGATGCAGCGAGTGCGTACGTCACCGTTCCTGCCGCACACCGACGACGTCCGCGGCTTCGTCTTCGACGTCACGACGGGGTTGCTGCGGGAGATCGACCCACGAGCCTGAGCTGTCCCTGCCCTCTTGCCGCCGGGCAGGCGTCCGCGGCAAGGGGGTTCCAGCTCCGGTCATTCGCACATCTCGAACTCCGTCCTCGGGCTTCCTCCTTGAGCTCCCGCTTTGAACTCCCTCCTTGAACTTCCTCCTTGAACCGCTCTCTTGGGATTCGCTCCGCGCCCCCTCTGGCGCACCCCGAGGAGTGACGGCATACTGTATGCAATTCCCGTGGGAGGTCGTTCCCGAGGAGGGGGTCACCCCGTGTCCTACCGCTCTTCTCTCTCGGCCGTACTGGCCCGAGTTGTCGCGCCCGCCGCCGAACCGACCGTCCGGGAAGGCAGGTTCCCCCGCGCCGCGGTCACGGCTCTCGGCCGCGCCGGGCTGCTCGGTCGCACCGTCTCCCCGGAGTTCGGCGGCGGCGGGCTCGGGCTGTCGGAGGCCGCCGACGTGGTCACGCGGACCGCGCGCGTCTGCCCTGCGACCGCTGCCGCGCTCGCGTCCCACTTCGCCGCGGTCGCCGCCATGGAGTCCTGCGGTGGTTCCTGGGTGCGCGGAGAGATCGTCGCCGGACGGCACCTCGCCGGCCTCGCCCTGGACGAGGGTGGCCCCAGGGAGCAGGGGGCGGAGGTCCCGTACGGGAGGTCGTGCTCGGTCGCGGCCCGGTTCGCCGATGTGGTCGCTCTGCGGGGTCGTAAGTGTCAGGTGGTGGCGGCGGGCGAGGCCGACAGCTATCTCTGGTCCTCCCGGCCGCTCGCCGGGCCGGACGGCTTGACGCTGTGGGCCGTTCCGGCGCAGGCGTCGGACCTGTTCGTCCCGGCCAGGCCCTGCGGGGGAGGGCCCAGAGGCAGCGCGACCTCCACCCTGTGCGCGGATCCGGTGCTGGTTCCCGCCGACGTGATGATCGGACGGGACGGCGGAGGGCTCGACGTCCTGCTGCGCACCGTGCGACCGTGGCTGCTTGAGCTGAGGGCCGCCATGGGTGACGACCTCCTCGGGGCCGGTGACGACCTCCTCGGAGCCGGCGATGGCGTCCTCGGGCCCGGTGCCGACTCCGTCCGGCCCGGAGTCGAGGGTCTCGCCCTCGGCTCCGGCCGTCGTCCCGCCGACTCCCTCGCCTCGACGTGAACCCCGGTTCGGCCGACGACGTGGCCCGGCGGGCAGGGCGATGAGCCTTGTGCGAGGGCCCGTTCGGTCAGTCCTGGTTCACTCCGGCGGCGATCTGCTTGCGGTAGAAGCCGGTGGTGCGCTCCGTGTGCTTGCGCATGACCTCGCCGGCACGGTCCGCGTCGCCCTTGGCGATGGCCCTGATGAGCTGGGCGTGTTCGTTCCAGGCCTCCTTGCCGCGAGGCCGGGCGATCGGCGTGTAGTACCAGCGCACCTTCTGGCTGACACCGGCGATCAGTTCGGCCAGTACGGCGTTGTCGGCGATGGAAGTGATGACGGCGTGCAGGGCGGTGTTGGCCGCGACCAGTCGCTCGACATCGTTCGCGGTGAGGGCGTCGACGCCTTCCTGGTGCAACTCCCAGAGTCTTTCGACGTCCTCGGGCTTGGCCTGCTGGGCGGCGAGTTGGGCCGAGTAGGTCTCGAGGACCGCGCGGACACCGAGGAGTTGGGCGGCCTCCTCCTCGGTGGGGGAGTGGACGAAGGCGCCCTGGGCCGGGCGCAGATCGACCCAGCCGTCGGTCTGGAGTCGTTGCAGCGCCTCGCGTACGGGCTGGCGGCTGACCCCGAGGTGTTCCGCGAGCTCTGCCTCGACGAGGTGCTGGCCGGGCTTGAGGGAGCCGTTGACGATCAGCTCGGTCAGGGCGTCGTACACGGCCTGCCGCAGCGGCGCCGGGCGGGTGACGCGCCGGGACGCGGCGGCGGTGAGTGCCTCACGCATGGGAGCCCCGTTCTGCCACCGGGCCCGCGGGGCCGACGGCTCTGCCAAGAGGTGGCCGCCGAGAGGGTTGCCGACGGCTGCGTCAGCATACAGGTTTTGGTATGCAGGATGGAGGGCGGTTTCGGGAGTGATCCCAGGCCGGCCGGGGTGCCGCCCGAGCTGCCGCCGCCCGCCCTCGGGCAGGTCGCAGGCGCGTCGCGACCGTACGGGGACGCCCGCCCTCCGTCCTCCCGTCGGCCAAGTCCCGCCCCCGCGAAGGGGGTTGACCTTGATTGAGTTCTGTATACAGAAGCCTGTATGGGGTAGTGTCTCAGTCTCCCGCAAGCATCGCCGGGGACCCGCGTGACGGAAGGCGGAGCGATCATGACGACCAGCGCGAGTGACGTGACGGTCGAGAGCGTGGTCCGGAGGGCGGCGGCCGGTCATCGGGGTCAGCGCGGTGCGCTGTTGCCCGTACTGCACGCCGTACAGGCCGAGTTGGGTCATGTGCCGCAAGAGGCGATTCCGGTGCTCGCCGACGAGTTCAACCTCTCCCGGGCGGACGTCCACGGAGTGGTGACCTTCTATCACGACTTCCGCCGCGAGCCCGCCGGACGCACCACCGTTCGCATCTGCCGGGCCGAGGCCTGCCAGGCGCTCGGCGCCGAAGACCTGGTGACCTACGCCCGCGAGGCCGGACTGACGGTGGGGGAGACGACCGCGGACGGTGCCGTGACCGTCGAGCAGGTCTTCTGCTTCGGCAACTGCGCCCTCGGCCCCTCGGCGGAGGTGAACGGCCGACTGTACGGACGGGTCGGCCCGGCCCGGCTGGGCTCGATTCTCGACGGGACGGTCTCCTCATGAACAACACCGGAAACAACACCGGACACTCCGCGGCGACGGTCTACGTCCCCCGTGACTCGGCGGCCCGGTCCGTCGGCGCGGACGATGTCGTGGTCGCACTGCAACAGGCCGCCGGGCGCGCTGACTTCGCCCTCGACGTCGTACGCAACGGATCACGCGGCATGCTCTGGCTGGAACCCCTCGTCGAGGTGGTGACCCCGCACGGCCGTGTCGGATACGGCCCCGTGGCCCCGTCCGACGTCGAGGAGCTCCTCGCCGCGGGCATGCTCGACGGTGCCGACCATCCCCTGCGGCTCGGCGTCGTGGACGAACTCCCCTGGCTGGCCCGGCAGAACCGGGTCACCTTCGCCCGGGTCGGCGTCACCGACCCGCTGTCGACGGACGACTACGTGGCGCACGGCGGCCTCGCGGGGCTGCGCGCCGCGCTGGAACGATCGCCCGCGGACGTGGTCGCCGAGGTCACCGCGTCCGGACTGCGCGGTCGGGGCGGCGCGGGATTCCCGGCGGGCATCAAGTGGAAGACGGTCCTGGACTGTACGGACGAGCTGAAGTTCGTCTGCTGCAACGCGGACGAGGGCGACAGCGGCACCTTCGCCGACCGGATGGTCATGGAGGGCGACCCGTTCATGCTCATCGAGGGCATGACGATCGCCGCGCACGCGGTCGGCGCGAGAGAGGGCTACCTCTACATCCGCTCGGAGTACCCGGACGCGGTGGCCACCATGCGGGCCGCGATCGGCGTGGCCCGCGAGCACGGCTGGCTCGGCAAGGGCATTCTCGGCTCCGCCCTCGACTTCGATCTGCACGTCCGCGTCGGCGCCGGAGCGTACATCTGCGGCGAGGAGACCTCCATGCTGGAGAGTCTGGAGGGCAAGCGCGGCACGGTACGCGCCAAGCCGCCGATCCCCGCGATCGAGGGCCTGTTCGGCCGACCGACCGTGGTGAACAACGTCCTCACGCTCGCGACCGTCCCCGTCGTGCTCGCGTCCGGCGCGCGGGCGTACGAGGAACTCGGCGTCGAACGCTCGCGCGGCACCCAGGTCTTCCAGCTCGGCGGCAACATCGCGCACGGCGGCATCGTCGAGACCGCGTTCGGCGTCACGCTGCGCGAACTGGTCGAGGACTACGGCGGCGGCACGTTCTCCGGGCGCCCGGTGCGCTCGGTGCAGGTCGGCGGCCCGCTCGGCGCCTATCTTCCGACGACGATGTTCGACCTGCCGATGGACTACGAGGCCTTCGCGGCGGCCGGGGCGATGGTCGGTCACGGCGGCGTCGTCGTCTTCGACGACACCGTCGACATGGCCGCCCAGGCACGCTTCGCGATGGAGTTCTGCGCCGCGGAGTCCTGCGGCAAGTGCACGCCGTGCAGGGTCGGTTCGGTACGCGGCGTCGAGGTCATCGACAGGATCGTGGCCGGCCGGCACCGGGACGAGAACCTGGCGCTCCTCGACGATCTGTGCGACCTGATGACGGACGGTTCCCTGTGCGCGATGGGCGGGCTGACGCCGATGCCCGTACGGAGCGCCCTCACCCACTTTCCCGACGACTTCCTCGCCCGCGAACCGGGCCGGGGGGCCAACTCCCGGCAGCCGAGCGGCGCGAGGACGGAGGGCACGGCATGACACTGCTCAAGGAACCCGACTTCGGAACCCCCGAACGGCCCGGCGAGGCCGTGGTCTCGGTGGAGGTCGACGGGCTGCCGGTGACCGTCCCCGAGGGCACGTCGGTGATGCGCGCCGCCGCGCTCGCAGGCATCGACATCCCCAAACTGTGCGCCACCGACAGCCTGGAGCCGTTCGGCTCCTGCCGGTTGTGCGTGGTGGAGATCGACGGCAGGCGGGGCACCCCGGCCTCCTGCACCACCCCGGTGGCGGACGGGATGAAGGTGCGTACCCAGACGCCGAAGGTGGAGAAGCTCCGTCAGGGAGTCATGGAGCTGTACATCTCCGACCACCCGCTCGACTGTCTGACCTGCCCGGCCAACGGCGACTGCGAACTGCAGGACATGGCGGGCGTGGTGGGCCTGCGGCAGGTGCGCTACGGCTACGAGGGCGAGAACCACCTCGACGCCGAGAAGGACACGTCCAACCCGTACTTCGACTTCGACCCCTCCAAGTGCATCGCCTGCTCCCGCTGCGTGCGGGCCTGCGGCGAGGTGCAGGGAACGTTCGCGCTCACCATCGAGGGGCGCGGCTTCGACTCCAAGGTCTCGCCCGGCGCCGCCGAGACGTTCATGGACTCCGAGTGCGTCTCCTGCGGGGCCTGTGTCCAGGCCTGTCCGACGTCCACCCTCCAGGAGAAGTCGGTCGTCGAACTCGGCATGCCGACCCGGTCGGTGGTCACCACCTGCGCCTACTGCGGTGTCGGCTGCTCCTTCAAGGCCGAGCTGCGGGGCGACGAACTCGTCCGGATGGTGCCGTACAAGGACGGCGGCGCGAACGAGGGCCACTCCTGTGTGAAGGGCCGCTTCGCCTTCGGCTACGCCACCCACCCCGACCGGGTGCTGCGGCCCATGGTCCGCGACAGGATCACCGATCCCTGGCGCGAGGTCGAGTGGGACGAGGCGATCGGCACCGTCGCCCGGCGGATGCGGGACATCCAGAGCCGGTACGGGCGGAGTTCGATCGGCGCGATCTCCTCGTCGCGGTGCACCAACGAAGAGGTCTACGTCGTCCAGAAGATGGTGCGCGCCGCCTTCGGCAACAACAACGTGGACACCTGCGCCCGCGTCTGTCACTCCCCGACGGGATACGGGCTCAAGCAGACCTTCGGCGAGTCGGCCGGCACCCAGGACTTCCGCTCAGTGGCGGAGGCCGACGTCATCATGGTGATCGGGGCCAACCCCACCGACGGACACCCGGTGTTCGCCTCCCGGATGAAGCGACGCCTGCGTGAGGGCGCGGAGTTGATCGTCGTCGACCCGCGCCGCATCGACCTGGTGCGCTCCCCGCACATCGAGGCCGCCCATCATCTCCAGCTCAGGCCCAGCACCAACGTCGCCGTCGTCAATGCCATGGCCCACGTGGTCGTCACCGAGGGCCTGGTCGACCGTTCCTTCGTGGACCGCAGGTGCGAAGGGTTCGACGAGTGGGCCCAGTTCGTCGCCCGGCCGGAGAACAGCCCGGAGGCCACCGAGGAGATCAGTGGTGTCCCCGCCGCTCAACTGCGGTCCGCCGCACGGCTGTACGCGAAAGCGCCGAACGGGGCGATCTACTACGGTCTCGGCGTCACCGAGCACAGCCAGGGCTCGACCATGGTCATGGGAATGGCCAACCTCGCGATGGCGTGCGGCAACATCGGCCGCGACGGCGTCGGGGTCAACCCGCTGCGCGGGCAGAACAACGTGCAGGGCTCCTGCGACATGGGCTCCTTCCCACACGAACTGCCCGGCTACCGCCATGTCTCCGACGACGCCGTGCGCGAGGTGTTCGAGAAGCTGTGGGGCGGCACACTCCTCGCCGAACCGGGGCTGCGCATCCCCAACATGTTCGACGCCGCGATCGACGGAACCTTCCGGGGACTGTTCGTGCACGGCGAGGACATCGCCCAGTCCGACCCCAACCTCCAGCACGTCACCGCCGCCCTCGAAGCGATGGAACTCGTCGTCGTACAAGACCTGTTCCTCAACGAGACCGCCAAGTTCGCCCATGTCTTCCTGCCCGGCGCGTCCTTCCTGGAGAAGGACGGCACGTTCACCAACGCCGAGCGCCGGATCAACCGGGTGCGCGCCGTGATGAAGCCGAAGACGGGCAAGCACGAGTGGCAGATCGTGTGCGAGATCGCCACCGCCATGGGCTACCCGATGGCGTACGACCGTCCGAGCCGGATCATGGACGAGATCGCCTCGGTCACCCCGACGTTCACCGGCGTCTCCTTCGAGCTGCTCGACAAACTGGGCAGCGTGCAGTGGCCGTGCAACGCCTCGGCGCCGGAGGGGACTCCGGTGATGCACGTGGACGAATTCGTGCGCGGCAAGGGCAAGTTCGTCGTCACCGCGTACGTGCCGACCAACGAGCGCAGCACCCGGCGCTTCCCGCTGGTGCTCACCACCGGGCGCATCCTCAGCCAGTACAACGTCGGCGCGCAGACCCGGCGTACAGGAAATGTCGCCTGGCACCCCGAGGACATCCTGGAGCTGCACCCGCACGACGCCGAGGTACGCGGCATCACCGACGGCGTGCTCGTGACGCTGGCCAGCCGGGTCGGGCGGACGACCCTGCGGGCGGAGATATCCGACCGGATGCCGGCCGGCGTCGTCTACACCACCTTCCACCACCCCGTGACCGGCGCCAACGTGGTGACCACCGAGAACTCGGACTGGGCGACCAACTGCCCCGAGTACAAGGTGACCGCCGTACAGGTCGGGCTCGCCCATCCGCTCGGGCACGGTGACGAGACGCAGGAACAGGACGGGAGCGAGAGGCCGGAACGGGACGGGAGCGAGAGGCCGGAACGGGACGGGAGCGAGACACCGGTGCGGGCCGAGGAGCAGGATCCGGTGCGGGCCGCGGACGACGTCCTTACGGCGGTGGACTGAGATGACGGCGACCGTGCCACCGGAACGCCGCATGGCGAACGACATCGCGGTGAACCTCGGCCATCTGCCGGGAGAGTCGGCCGCCGAGGCGATCGCGGGTCACATCGGCCGCTTCTGGGACCCACGGATGCGTTCCCGGCTTCTGGCGTACGTCGACGCCGGAGCCGACGGGCTGCATCCGCTGGTGATCGCGGCGGTGCGGCTCCTTCGCTGAGCGAGGCCGTGCACGGAGGGAGGCGGGACACGGTCGGCTCGGTAGGCTCGGGATGATCACGGGGCAGCGGGCCGGTCCGTTCCGCGGTGCTGGTGCTGGTGCTGGTGCTGGCTGGTGCGCGGCGCGGGCGAGAGGGGAGTCCTTCATGCTGTTCCGGCAGCTCGAGTACTTCGTGGCGGTGGCCAGGGAGCGGCACTTCGCGCGAGCCGCGGAATCCTGTTACGTCTCGCAGCCGGCGCTCTCGGCGGCGATCGCCAAGCTGGAGCGGGAGTTGAACGTCACGCTCATCAACCGCGGCCACAACTACCAGGGCCTCACCCCCGAAGGGGAACGTCTCGTCGTATGGGCCAAGCGGATCCTCGCCGAACAGGACGCGTTCAAGGCCGAGGTGGCCGCCGTGCAGTCGGGCATCACCGGGACGCTCCGCCTCGGGACGGACCCCACGGCCTCGACCACTCTGGCGATGCCGGTGGCCGCGTTCTGCGCGGCCCATCCGCTCGCCAAGGTGCAGGTCCGCTCCCGCCTGTCGACGAAGGAACTCCACCGCCAGCTGCGCGACTTCGAGCTGGATGTGGCGATCGCCCATTTCGATCCGGGCGATCAGGAGGGCCTTCAGGTGGTCCCCCTGTACCAGGAGAGATACATGCTGCTGGTCTCCGACGACCAGCTCATGTCCCAGACCTCCACCATGACATGGGCGGACGCGGCCCAACTGCCGCTCGCACTGCTGACCCCCGACATGCGCATCCGCCAGATCATCGACGGCGTCTTCGCGGACAAGGGCTTCGTGGTGACGCCTCAGGTGGAGACCGACTCCATCGCCGCGCTGTACGCGCATGTCGGCGGCGGAGACTGGGCCAGCATCGTTCCGCACACCTGGCTGCGCGCAATGCCGGTGGTCGGCAGGACGCGCGCGCTGCCGCTGGTCGACCCGGCGGCGGGCGCCCAGGTATCGGTGGCCATCCATGCGGCGACCCCCGGTTCGGTCGCCGCGCGGGCCTTCGTGAACGCGGCGACGGGTCTGGCGCTGGACGACTTCTTCGGGCAGCCGCTGCCCCACGAGCGTCGCGTGCGGTGAACGGCGCAGCCGGCCGGGCGGGCGCTGCCACGGCCGAGCCGGCGTCGCGGGCGCCGGCCCGGCGGACGGCGCGGACGGCCGCCGCCGTCAGGGAACGTACCGGGCCGCCACCGCGCGCCGGTCGAGACCGCCCTTGGCGGTGTGCGGCAGCGCGGCGACGAGCTCCAGCCGCTCGGGCACCTCGAAAGCCGCCAGCCGGTCGCGGCAGTACCGCAGGATCTCCTCCGGTCCGACGGCCTCGCCCTCGCGGACGGTCACGACGGCGCCGACCCGTTGTCCGTACACGGAATCGGGGAGGGCGAACACGGCGGCCTCGGCGACCCCGGGACATCCGGCGAGGACGTCCTCGACATGCTCCGGGGAGATCTTCTCGCCGCCGCGGTCGATGATGTTGTCGAGCCGTCCCGTGAGGGAGAGACAGCCGTCCGCGTCCAGGGACCCCAGGTCGCCGGTGCGCAGCCAGCCGCCCGCGAAACTGCGTGCCGTCCGCGCCGGTTCGGCGAGATAGCAGCGGGCGACCGTGGGCCCGCGCAGCCACACCTCGCCCTGTGCACCGGCCGGGCACGGCCGCCCGTTCCGGTCGGCGACCCGTACGTCCACCCCCGTCGGCCTGCCCACCGACCCGTACTTGAGGGCACCATGCTGCGGAAGCGGTTCGCTTGTCGCCTGGTGCGTGGATTCGGTCATGCCGTACGCGGAGAGCAGTGGCGCTCCGAAGGTGCGCTCCAGGGCCCGCTGCGTGGCCGGGTTCAGCGGGGCGCTGCAACTGCGCACGAAACGCGGAGGCGGGCGCTGCGGCAGCGCGTCCTCGAACTCCGCCCGGTCGAGCAGGACTTCGTGAACGGTCGGGACCGCGGTGAACCAGGTGGCGCCCGCGGCCCGCATGTCGCCCCAGAACGTCCGCGCGGAGAACCGCCCGCGCGCGGGCAGCAGGACGCATCCCCCGCCGGCCAGCGACGCCAGCAGCGCCGAGAACAGCCCGTGGCCGTGGAAGAACGGCATCACCGCCACCGTCGCGTCGTCGGGCCCCAGCGCGTACGTGGCGCAGATGCCCCGTACGGACGCGGCGACGTTGGCGTTGGTCAGCGGGACCATCCTGGCCCGGCCGGTGGTCCCGGCGGTGTGCAGGACCAGTGCATCGTCCGGCAGCAATTCCCGTGCCGCACCCCGTACTTGATGTACCGGCGCGCCGGTGTCGAGGACGACCGACGCCGTCCCCGCCCGGGAGGCGTCCACCCGCAGGGGCCAGCTGGAAACCCGTGGCGCCGCGACCGGCGGCCCGTCGGCCACCGGCGGACCGACCAGAACCGCAGATGTGCCGAGCGCGTCGAGCCGGGCGGACAACTCCGGTCCCGGCAGTGCGGGGTCCAGCGGCGCGACCACCAGCCCGGCCCGCGCCGCACCCAGCAACGCCACCACGAACTCAGCGGTGTTGGCGCCGATCAGGCCGATCGCCTCGCCCCGGCGCAGACCGGTGGCGCCGAGCCGCGCGGCCACGCCGTCCGCCAGAGCGTCGAGGGCGCGGTACGAGAGATGCACCCGGTCCCCGCCGACGATCAGGGCACGGGCGTACGGGCGTTCGCGCACCTGCCGGTCCAGAAGACCGGCGAGTCCCGTGACCGCCGGGGGCCGGTACCCGTCCGCGTCGCGCACCGATGCCGCGGCCGGAACGGCCATGACCGCACCCCCTCACGCCAGGTTCGATGAAGCGTCGTCCGCCCGTCGCGGCGGTCCACCGCTTCGGCGAAGCGGCCCTCTGCGAGCCTGCGGCGGCGCCCGGCACACGTCCAATACGTACTGACGAACAGCCGATAGCAGCTGTCTATCAAGGGAGTTGCAGGGCCCGGACCTGCCGTCGATAGACGCTGTTTATCGGCTGGTCGCCGATGGGTCTTGGACGCGGGCGAGCGGGCTGCGGAAGGTGAGAGGAGCAGCCGCAGAGGCAGGACCTGCCCAAGGAGGACCTCGGACCATGACCGCCCCCTCGACACCGGAGACCGCGGCGAACGCCGACGTGACGACCGAGCTCACCGACGGGTACCACCTGGTCGTCGACGCGCTGAGGATGAACGACGTCGACACCGTCTACGGGGTCGTCGGCATCCCGATCACCGACCTGGCCCGCCTCGCGCAGGCGCGGGGCATCCGCTACATCGGCTTCCGGCACGAGAGCAACGCGGGCCACGCGGCCGCGGCGGCCGGCTACCTCACCAAGAAGCCCGGCATCTGCCTGACCGTGTCCGCACCGGGTTTCCTCAACGGTCTGGTCGCGCTGGCCAACGCCACCACCAACTGCTTCCCCATGGTCCAGATCTCCGGCTCCAGCGAGCGGCACCTGGTCGACCTCAGGCAGGGCGACTACGAGGAGATGGACCAGCTCGCGGCGGCGCAGCCGTTCTGCAAGGCCGCCTACCGGGTGGGCCGCGTGGAGGACATCGGCCGGGGCATCGCCCGCGCGCTGCGCACCGCGGTCTCCGGGCGCCCCGGCGGTGTGTATCTCGACATCCCCGCCGCGGTGCTCGGCTCCATCATGGACGCGGAGGCCGGCGCGAGGACGCTGAGCCGCCTCGTCGACCCCGCGCCGCGCCAGCTGCCGGGGCCCGAGGCGGTGGACCGCGCGATCGAGCTTCTCGCGGGCGCCGAAAGGCCGTTGGTGGTGCTCGGCAAGGGCGCCGCGTACGCGCAGGCGGACGAGCGCATCCGCGAGTTCGTCGAGTCCACCGGCATTCCCTACATCCCGATGTCGATGGCCAAGGGCCTGCTGCCCGACGACCACCCGCAGTCGGCGGCCACCGCCCGTTCGCTGGCCCTGAAGAAGGCCGACGTCGTGATGCTCGTCGGCGCCCGCCTCAACTGGCTGCTGAACCACGGCGAGGCACCGCAGTGGAACCCCGACGCCCGGTTCATCCAAGTGGACATCGAGGCGAGGGAGATGGACAGCAATCAGCCCATCGCGGCCCCGCTCGTCGGAGACATCGAGTCGGTGCTCGAAGCGATCGCCGAGCGGGCCAAGCCCGGCCGGATCGCGGCGCCCGCCGCCTGGCGCGCGGAACTGGCCGCGCGGTCGGCGCAGAACGTCGCGAAGATGGCGGAGCGACTGAAGGCGGATCCGCACCCCATGCAGTTCATGGGCGCTCTGAAGGCCGTACGTGACGTCGTGCGCCGGCGCCCGGAGACGTACATCGTCAACGAGGGCGCGAACGCGCTGGACATCGCGCGCAACGTCATCGACATGCATGTGCCGAGGCACCGCCTCGACAGCGGCACCTGGGGTGTCATGGGCATCGGCATGGGCTACGCGATCGCCGCCGCCGTCGAGAGCGGCGCCCCGGTGGTGGCCGTCGAGGGCGACAGCGCGTTCGGGTTCAGCGGCATGGAGCTGGAGACGATCTGCCGCTACAAGCTGCCCGTCGTCACGGTCGTCATGAACAACGGCGGTGTCTATCGGGGTGACGACGTCAATCCCGTCGACGACGCCCCCTCGCCGACCACCCTCATGCTCGCGGCCCGCCACGACCGGATGATCGAGGCGTTCGGCGGCAAGGGCTACCGCGCCACCACACCCGCCGAGGTCAGCGCCGCGCTCACCGAGGCGCTGGCCTCCGGCGGCCCCGCGCTCATCGACTGCGTGATCGACCCCTCCGCCGGGACCGAGAGCGGCCACATCGCGCACCTGAACCCGAAGGGCATCACCGTCGGCAACATCACGCCTGCCAGGAAGTGATCCCCGAACTCCCTTCCCGTACAGCCGACTTCGGACCGAGATCATTCACGAGAAGGAATCCACCATGAGTGAAAAGCCGCTCGCCGGAATCAAGGTGATCGACTTCACCGGCGTCCAGGCCGGTCCCGCGTGCACGCAGATGCTCGCCTGGTTCGGCGCCGACGTCATCAAGGTCGAGCGCGTCGGCGGAGGTGACGTGACGCGCCGTCAACTCCGTGACATCCCCGACCTCGACGCCCTCTACTTCACCATGCTGAACAGCAACAAGCGGTCCCTGGCCATCGACACCAAGTCCCCCGAGGGCAAGGAGGTCATGGAGAAGCTGATCCGTGAGGCCGACCTGCTGGTGGAGAACTTCGCGCCGGGTGCCATGGACCGGATGGGCCTCGGCTGGGACCACATCCACGCGCTCAACCCACGCCTGATCTTCGGCTCCGTCAAGGGCTTCAACGACGACTCCAAGTGGAACGACCTCAAGGTCTACGAGAACGTCGCCCAGGCCGCCGGTGGCGCCGCGTCCACCACCGGGTTCTGGGACGGACCGCCCACCATCAGCGGCTCGGCGCTCGGCGACAGCAACAGCGGAATGCACCTGATGATCGGTCTGCTGACGGCGATCATCCAGCGCAACGCGACCGGGCTCGGCCAGAAGGTCTCGGTGTCCATGCAGGACGCCGTGCTCAACCTCACCCGGGTCAAGCTGCGCGACCAGCAGCGCCTGGAGCGCGTCGGCTACCTGGAGGAGTATCCGCAGTACCCGAACGGCGAGTTCGGCGACGCGGTGCCGCGCGGGGGCAACGCGGGCGGCGGTGGACAGCCGGGCTGGGTCCTGAAATGCAAGGGCTGGGAGACCGACCCCAACGCCTACATCTACTTCACCGTCCAGGAACAGAACTGGGTCCGCACCTGCGAGGCCATCGGCCGGCCGGAGTGGGCCGAGGACCCGGAGTACGACACCGCCCTGGCGCGCCAGCCGCACATCATGGACATCTTCGGCGAGATCGAGAAGTGGCTGGCGGACAAGACCAAGTACGAGGCGGTGGACATCCTGCGCACCTTCGAGGTGCCGTGCGCGCCCGTGCTCAGCATGAAGGAGCTCGCCGAGGACCCCGACATGCGCAGGAGCGGCACGATCGTCGAGGTCGAGCAGAAGGAGCGCGGCACCTATCTGACGGTGGGCAGCCCGATCAAGTTCTCCGGATTCAAGCCCGAGATCACCGGCGCGCCACTGCTCGGCGAGCACACCGACGAGGTGCTCGCGGACCTCGGATACGACGCGGACGCCATCCGCAAGCTGCACGAGGGGAAGGTCGTCGCCTGACGCCGACGCCCGACTGCCTCGCACTCCCAAGTGCCCTGCACGCCCAAGTGCCCCGCGAACGGCATCCGTTCGCGGGGCACTAGGGCGTTGAGGTTGAGGGAGTCACGCGTCCGCCGCCTGGCGGCGCGGCAACCGTCGGTCACACGGTCACGAGCCCGAGTGTCAGACGGTCACACGCCCCGAGCCGACGCGTTCAGACGGTGGCGCGGTCTGCGCCGGCCTCGGACCGCCGCCGCATCATCTCCCGCTCCCGGGCCCGCCGCGCGGTGACGTCCCGGATGACGGCCCCCACGTACGGGGAGCCGTCGGGCCCGGCCAGCAGTACGACGCTGAACTCGATGGACAGCGTCCTGCCGTCCGCCGCCAGCGCGGGAACCGTCAGGAGGTCGGCCTCGCCGTACTTGGTGGCGCCGTTCTCCATGGCCGTGCGGAAGCCGTCCCAATGACGACGGCGGTGCTTCTCCGGGATGATGACGTCCAGGCTGCGGCCGTCCGCCTCGGCCGCCGAGAACCCGAAGATGCGCTCGGCGCCCCCGTTCCAGTAGCGGATCAGGTTGTCACGGTCGACGATCACTACTCCGTCGGGTGCCTGGTCGGCCATGCCCAGGATCACTGCGGGATCGAGCTTGTCCATGTCGCCTCCGAACCGGGGCCATTGGTGGCGACAGTATACAGAATCCAGTTGTCGGTGATCCATGTCGGGACGCGGCGAAGTCCGGTCCCTATGTGGCGTGTTGGGGTCGGCGCACACCCCGGAACCGTCCGGAATCGAGCAGGGTGAGGGGTACGTCCGGTGTCAGCGGGGGGTGTGGACCCCGTCCAGCGCCACCGACAGGACGCGGTCGCGCTGGGCGTCGTCCAGGAAGTTCGTCGCCGTGATTCCGGCGACCATGCGCAGCAGGTCGTCGAAGTCCATGTCGGCCCGCGCCTCGCCCGTCTTCTGTGCGCGCTCGAAGAGGGGGCCGCCGGCCGCGTACATCGATTCCCGGCAGGCCAGGAAGATCTCCGACTCGTCGTTGAGGGCCTCGCGGATGGCCCGCTTCGTGACCGTGTAGTCCACGAAGCGGCGCAGCCATGACGTCAGGGCCGCCCATGGCTCCTGGTCGGCGACCTCCTCGGCGACCCGGCACAGATTGTCGACCTCGCCCGCGTAGACGCTCTCGAAGAGATGGCGGCGGGTCGGGAAGTTCCGGTACAGCGTGCCGATGCCGACGCCCGCGCGACGGGCGACGTCCTCCAGGGATGCCTCCGCGCCGCTCTCCGCGAACGCCTCGCGGGCGGCCGCCAGCAGCGCGTCGTAGTTGCGGGCCGCGTCCTTACGGTGCGGGCGCCGGGACGCGACGATCTCGCTGACGGGGAACGGCTGTGCCGTCACTGCTGCCTCCCGGCTGGATCCAGGTTGAAGCGGAGGTGTGCCTCCGCTACAGTGGAGGGGTACCTCCACTTTACCAGTCGGGGTGCGTTCGGCGTGGACGCGTGCGGCCGCACGCGCAGCCGACGCGTTCGTACCCCCGTCAGTCAGTCAGTCAGTCAGCCAGCCAGTCAGCCCGTCAGGCCGTCCTCGACTACGGCGGGCCGTGCGTCGACGGCACAGCGCAGCCCCGCCCCCGACCGTTCACTCGGCGACGTCCATTCAGCGAACGCCCACTCGGTGACCGTCCATTCAGCGACCGTCCATTCCGCGACCGCCCATTCCGCGACCGCCCTCGCGACCGTCGGCGTGCCCGGCGCTGCGCGCGATCCAGCCAGCCCGCCCCATCCCGCCCATCCCGTACGACCGTGGCCCGACGACCTCGGCCGCATCCTGTCCGGAGAGGCTTTTCATGCCCCGCACGTCCACCCGCCTCACCTTCGCGGTCCTCGCGACCGGTGCCGGTGTGTTCGCCATGCTGCAGTCGCTGATCGCGCCGGCCCTGCCGACCGTCCAGCACGCGATGCACACCTCTCAGTCCACCGCGACCTGGGTGATGACCGCCTATCTGCTGTCCGCCTCGATCTTCACGCCCATCCTCGGCCGGGTCGGCGACCTGATCGGCAAGAAGCGCACCCTCGTCGCCGTTCTCCTGACCGTCCTGGCCGGCTGTCTGCTCGCCGCGCTCGCGCCCACCATCGGCGTACTGATCGTCGCCCGGGTCGTGCAGGGCGTCGGCGGAGCCCTGTTCCCGCTGTCCTTCGGCATCATCCGGGACGAGTTCACCGCGTCCCAGGTGAGCGGCAGCATCAGCAACCTGTCCGCGGTGATCGCCGCCGGCGGGGGAGTCGGCATGGTGGCGGCCGGTCCGATCGTGACCGCGCTCGACTACCGCTGGTTGTTCTGGATCCCCGTCGGCGTCGTCGCGGTCACCGCGCTGATCGCCCTGCGCTACGTCCCAGAGTCGCCCAACCGCGCCCAGGGTCAGGTCAATTGGCTCGGCGCCGCGCTGCTGTCGGGCTGGCTGGTTGCCCTTCTGCTGCCGCTCAGCCAGGCGAGTCACTGGGGCTGGGGATCGGGCAAGGTGATCGGCCTGTTCGCCGCGGCCGTGCTGCTCTTCGCGCTCTGGCTGCGCTCCGAGGCCCGCTCCCGCAGCCCGCTCATCGACCTGCGCATCATGCGGCTGCCCGCCGTGTGGACCACCAACGCCGCCGCGCTGCTGTTCGGCGCGGGCATGTACGCGATCTGGTCCTTCCTCCCCGGGTTCGTCCAGACCCCGAGTGCGGCCGGCTACGGCTTCGGCGCGAGCGTGACCGCTGCCGGGCTGCTCATGCTGCCGATGCTGATCGCGATGTTCTGCTCGGGCGTGCTGAGCGGTCGGCTGGAGCCCGTCCTCGGCGCCAAGAAACTGCTGGTCGCCGGTGCGGCGCTCGGCGCGGTCGCCTGCGGGTTCCTCGCTCTCTGGCACGACCGGCCGTGGCAGGTCGCGTTCGCGGCGGGTGTCTTCGGCCTCGGTATCGGACTCGCGTTCGCCGCGATGGCCAACCTCATCGTCGGCAGCGTCCCGGCCGAACAGACCGGCGCCGCGACCGGGATGAACGCCAACATCCGCACCATCGGCGGGTCCATCGGCGCCGCGGTGACGAGCGTCCTGGTGACCGGCCGGCTCCAGTCCTCCGGCCTGCCGTACGAGTCCGGGTACACCCACGGGTTCACCCTGCTCGCCCTGCTCTGCCTGGCCGCCGCACTGGCCGCACTCCTCGTCCCCGCCCGGCGCGCGGTACGACTCTCCGGCGCGCCGCGGGCTTCGGGACGCACCACGAGCGGCGATGCCGATGCCGACGCCAATGTCGATGGCGCTTCCGGTTCCGTTGCGACGACCGACGCCGAGGCCGTCGCGCCGGGCGCCCGGAGCTGACGGGGCCGACGGGAACGACGGGGGCACGGGGCGGCCCAGGGACGGGGGCGGCACCGGCTCTGTTTCGGTGCCGCCCCCGTCCCTGGGCGGTCCTGAAGTCCGGCGCTGCTCCCGGCCGGACTGGCTTCGCCGACCGAAGTCGCTAGCCGTCGCCGGTGAGTTCCGTGAACTCGTCGAGCAGCGCCGCCGCCTCCGTCACATCGTCCGTGAGGGGGCGGTCCCGCATGTCGGGGTCCAGCGCCGCCGCCGCGCGGACGTAGGCGCGGCCGGCCGGGGTGTCCGGATCGGGCGGCGTGCCGCGCAGCCGCAACGCCCGTACGGCGGCCACGAGTTCGCAGGCCAGGACCAGCCGGTACGCCTGCGCCAGCCGCAACGACTTGCGGGCCGCCTGGGTCGCGAACGTCGCCGCCTCCTCCATGCCCTGGGACAGCACCACGTGCCCGAGCGCGGCCGGAGCGGCGCACGCCTGTATCTCGGCGAGGGCGGAGGCGGCGCTGTATTCAAGGATCATCATTCCTGACCCGGCCGAGGACTCGTCGGCCAAGTAGGAGCGCAGACCCGTGAGTTCGGGTCGGCCGAGGGCGGACAGCCGGGCCGCCGACAGGCGGGCGGTGCCGAGCACGGCGAGGCCCAGTTGGTCGAGCGCGAGAGTGAGCGGCGCCGTGAAGAAGCCGCCGTGGTGCCGTGCGACGGGAGCGCCCGTGGTCTCGTCCCAGCCGATGAGAGGGTTCTCGGTGGCGGAGTTGAGATCGATCGACAGCACCCGCTCCAGGCCGGACCAGGCTTCGATCGCGGGGCCGTGAGCCTGTGGGAAGCAGCGGAAGCCGAAGGGGTCCTGCACCCGCGCCGGCACTCCGCTCGGCGGACCGGGTACGGCCGTTCCGCTCCCGGCCGTCACGCCGAGCAGTTCCCGGACGTGGGCCGCCACCTGTGCGATCGCCGGGTGCGGATGGGCCGCGTGGACCTCGGGCGCGTACGACTCGAGGGAGCCACCCACCGCGTGCAGGGAGAGCGCGGCCACCTGATGCGCGGCGCGGAGCGGGATGCGGAGGTCGTGACAGGCGAGCGCGGACTGTCCGAGGGTGAGGGCGTTGCTGCTCAACAGGGCCAGTGCATCCCCGCGGTGCAGGGGCAGGCTCTCGGGGAACGGGCCGTTGGCGAGCGGTCCCTCGGGGAGGGAACTCGCGGAGCCCGCGCGGTCCCGTACCCAGCTGCCGTGTCCGAAGAGGGCGAGCCCCAGCTGGGCCAGCGCCGTCAGATCGCCGGTGCCCACGGACCCGTACTCGGGAACCCGGGGATGCACTCCCGCCCGGAGCGCGCCCGTGACGGCCACCGCGATCTCCGGGCCCAACCCCGATCCCCCGGCGAGGAGTTGGTTGGCGCGCACCACCATCATCGCGCGGACGTGGCGTGCCGGCAGGGGTTCGCCCACGCCGCCCGCGTGACTCAGCAGCAGCCGCAGGTCATGGCCGACGCCGTCGTGTTCCTCGACGACGAGCCCCCGGTGCGCTCCGACGCCGGTACTGCGCCCGTAGACCCGAGCACCCTCGGCGGCCAGCCGGTGCGCGGCGCGCCGGGTGCGCTCCATCGCCTCAAGTGCCGCCGGATGCGGGAAGGGCGGCATCGCTCCGTCGGCGATCCGGGCCACCGTCGCGGCATCGAGACCCCGGCCGTGGAGGGCGGCGCCGGGCTGTGCGGTGCCGCCGGCCGGGCCGCCGGTGGACACGTCCGCGTCGGCCGTGCGCTTGAGCATGACGGACGTTCACTCCTTGGCCGTTCGCCGTCGGAAGGCCGGGCCGGGGGATGGACCCCCGGCCCGCAGGCACCCGTCAACCGGCTGCCGGCATCGACGTCAGCCGAGTTTCGCCGAGGCCAGCCAGTTCTTCGCCACGTCCAGCGGGTCCTTGTTGCCGTTTTGCACCTCGCTGTTGAGCTTCACGAGGGCTTCGGTGTCGAGTTTCGCCGAGAGGTCATTGAGGACGGAAACTCCGGCCGCCGGCAGATCGCTCTTGTATGTCAGCGGAGTTACGTTCTCGAATCCGAAAAGATTCTTGGGATCCTGCAGCACGACAAACTTGTTCTTGCTGATTCCGGGGTCCGTCGTGAAGATGTCCGCGGCCTGGATGTTGTTACCCTTCAGGGCCGCCACCGTGAGCGGACCGCCCGCGTCCAGTGCCTTGAAGCTCTTGAAATCGAGACCGTAGACGGACTTCAGGCCCTTGAGACCCTGCTGCCGGGTCTGGAACTCGGGGGACCCTCCGATGACCAGGTCCTTCGCCGCCTCGGTGAGGTCGGTGATGGTCGACTTGGCCGTGAGGTTGTACTTCTTCGCCGTGGCCTCGTTGAGGGCGATCGCGTCCTTGTCCTGGGCCTTCGACGGAATCAACAGGGAGAGCTTCGGGTCGAGTTTGGCCGATATGGCCTGGCTGGTCTCGTCGACGGACGTCGGAGCGGCCTTGGCGTCCAGGTACGCGAGCAGTGCGCCGTTGTACTCCGGCAGGACCGTGATCGTTCCGTTCTTGATCAGGCCGTACGTGGTCTCGCGACTGCCGATGTTCAGCTTGTAACTGACCTTGATGCCCTTGGCCTTGAGGGCCTCGCCGTAGATGTCGGCGAGCAGGATGCTCTCGGGGAAGTTGTTGGAACCGACAACGACCGTACCGCCCTTGGCGGCATCACCCGCCAAGGGGTCTTTGTTGGCCGAGTCGTTGGAGGAACCGCAGCCCGTCAGCGCGGCCGCGGCTACAACCAGCAGGGAAACAGCGTAGGTTGCGGAGGTTCGAGTGCTTCTGGCGATGGTCACGTTGTTCATCCAGACTTGGCAATCGGTGGGGCGGTGGTGGCCGGTGGGCACGGGTGGTGACGGTCCTGACGATCCAATCGAGCCGCCTCAACTACCGTCAAGACACGAATAGATCACCGATGGGGACCGTACAGCTTCAGTCCGTAGGCGCAACGTGACCGAAATCCGAGCGAACCAGGCGTCTGTGCGTGGCACTTTTCGGTTGATCATGGCCGTACTCTTACGGCAGCCGCTAGTGTTGGCCGCGTCGAGGGCCCCCTTCCACTTGTCGGCCCGATCGCGCTGTTCGTGACCTTTGATCCACGCAGGCCTGTCTATGGGCTTCCAACGGGGAATGAAGTCAAGGAGGTTGGGTGCCCGCGCACAGAAAAGCCGACTCGGGGCAGCCGTCCATGGCTCTTCGGACCGGCCGGACACCATCTCCGCTGGACCGTTGGCCTTTCCGCCGGAAACTCAATGTTCTGGTGATCGTGCCGCTCGCCGTCATCTCCGCGATGCTCGCCTACGTCGTCTCCGGTGAAATGGACCGGGCCCGGTCCGCCGCCGATACCGCCCAACTCGTGCGGGACAGCGCGCAGGTGACCAAGCTCATCGACGCCGTGCAGACCGAGCACCGGCAGGCACTCCTGGTCTCCCTGCGCTACGAGGCGGCCCGCTCGGGGGAGAGCCCGCCCGACACCGCCGCCTATCTGGCCGCGCAGGAGAAGGTCGGTACCCGCATCGAAGCCGTCCGGTCCGCCTACAGCGACCGGCTGCCCGAGGGCGAGGCCCAGGCTCTGAAGGAGCTGGAGGGCCTGGACAGCCTCCGCAAGACGGTCGAGCAGGGGCCGATCCCCGCCGACAACATCGACCCGGCGTACGGATCGGTGATCGAAGGCCTCATCGACGGTCTCGGTCTCGGCCGGTCGGGCAGTGAGTCCTCCGCGTCCGCGGGCAATCTGCTCGACGCCCTGCTGCGCGCCGACACCGCCCACGCCTCCTTCGAGACCAGCGTCTTCGCCGCCCGCACCCGCGACGCGAACGCGCTCATCGAGTTCACCGGCGCCGTCGGCGACTACGACCAGTACACCTACCAGGCCGAGCGGTTCACCCGGTTCGCCGGCTCGGAACAGGGCACCGACCTCGCCGAGATCGAGCACAGCCCGTACCAGAGCGTCATCACCCAGCACTGGGCCGCGCTCCAGGTCGACACCGGCGCGCTGGTCGCCGAGGACGCGACGGAGCTGCGTACCGCGCTCGACGACGCGCTGCGCGCCGGTCCCACCTATGAGCGGCAGGCCGACAACCGGCTGAAGATCGTCCAGTCGCTGATCGGCCGGATCGCCGCGGACGCCCAGTCCGCGTCGAACGTCGCCTGGTGGCGGGTGGTCTGGCTGATCGCCGGCAGCCTGCTCGCCTTCGCCGCCTGGCTGCTGTTCTCCGTGCTGACCCGCCGGTCCGTGGTACGGACCGTACGCACCCTCACGGCGGCGGCCCAGCATGTGGCCGGCGCCGCGGAGAGTGAGCTTGCCCGGGTCGCGGACGACGACGCCGACGACGCGAGCCCGCCGCGGCTGGAAGCCGTTCCGGTGCCGGTGCGCGACGAGATCGGTGAACTGGCCGAAGCGTTCAACCAGGTTCAGGTCACCGCGAGCGCGCTGCTGGCACGCCAGGTCGTCAGCCGGCGCAACATCGCCGAGATGTTCGGCAACGTCGGCCGCCGGGTCAGTAACCTGACGGCACGTCAACTCGCCCTGATCGACTCGGTGGAGCGCGGCGAGACCGACCCGGAAGTGCTGGACCGGCTGTACCGCATCGACCACATCGCCGTCCGTCTCCAGCGCAACGCCGACAGCCTCATGCTGCTCGCCGGGATCAGTGAGACCGGCCTCAACACCGAACCGATGCGGCTCAGCAACCTCGTCCGCGCCGCGCTCGGCCAGATCGAGGGCTACCAGCGCGTCACCCCGCACGCCGAGGGCGATGTCACCGTCGTCCCCGACATCGTGGGCGACCTGACACTGATGCTCGCCGAACTCCTCGAGAACGCCGTGATGTTCTCCCCGGCGACCAGTGGCGTCGAAGTCGTCCTGCGGCCCCGGCACGGAGAGGGCGGAGCCCTCGTCGAGATCATCGACCACGGCCTCGGCATGAGCCCCGAGCGGCTGGAACAGGAGAACGCCCGGCTGATCCGGCGCGAACGCCTCGACCTGGCGCCGACGGAGGTCCTCGGCCTGTTCGTGGTCGGCGGCCTGTCCCGGCGCTGGGGCATCGAGGTCGTCCTGTCCCGCACCCCGGGCGGCGGCGTCACCGCCACCGTCGCGGTGCCCATGTCCCACCTCGTGCTCGGCGACCCGGGCCCCTCGGTGGCGCGGGCCGCGAGCATCCAGCCGCCCGCGCGCCGCTCCGGCCCGAGCGAGCCGCGCCCGGCGCGGGTCGAGGCGCCGCCCGGAGCGGCGGGCCTGCCCCGCAGGGTGCCCGCGTGGTCCCAGAGCGCCGAGTCCCCCGGCCACGCCCGCCGTTCGGAAGCGGCGACGGACACCGGCGCCGAGCGCGCGACGACGCACGGCGGCCCCCGGCCCGGCACCGGAGCCGATTCGGCACCCACGGGCCCGGCGCGGTCCGGCGACGCCGGTCCGCTGCGCCGCCGGGTGCGCGGGGCGACCCTGTCGGCCGGCACGGCGTCGAGCCGGCTGCCGAGGCCCAAGGAGCCCCCGACCCACCGTAGACCGCCCTCCTGGCAGCCCACTGACGCCGAGGCGGCGCGCTCCGAGCTCGACGAGTTCGAGGCCGCTGTCCTGCGGGCCGATCGCGAGAGCGCGGCCGAGAACCATCCGACCGTGGCGACCCGGCAGGGCGGCAGGCCCGACGGCCGGACCGAACCCGACACCCAGTACAGAAGACCCTCTTCCCCGGAAGGCATGAGCACGTGACCATGTGGACAGGCGAGCCGGAGTCCCGGACAGCGGAACCCGCGGCGGACGTGAAGACCGCCGCCGCCGACTTCAACTGGCTGCTCAATCGATTCGCCACCGAGACAGCCGGGGTCGTCGACGTGATCGGTGTCTCCTCCGACGGACTGCTCATCGCGGTCTCCCAACTGCGCGGCCAGGCCGACTCCGAGCGGCTCGCGGCGATCGTCTCCGGAATCACCAGCCTCGCCATGGGCGCCTCCGGCAACTACGGCCTCGGCAGCCTCAACAAGGTCATCATCGACCTCGAGGAAGGGCACGTCCTGGTGTCCGCCCTCGGCGCGGGAGCGGTGCTCGGGGTGGTCGCCTCGAAGGAGGCGAAGCTCGGCAACATCGCGTACGAGATGACGCTCTTCGCCAACCGGGCCGGCGCGGTGCTGAGCCCGCAGTTGGTGATGGAGCTGAAGAACACCGTGGGCATCGCACCGACCGGTTGACGTCCGACGGTGCGTCACATGACCGGTGACGCCCGGCGAGGTGAAGGGGGAGGACGTGATGACGTCCGGCGAGCCATTGGCCGGCGGCGACGCCGAATGGGGAGTGGAGCGCCCAGCCTCGGTCGTCCGGCCGTTCCTGCTGACCGCGGGGCGGATCGCCGGGGGAGACAGTCTCGTACCGCCGATCCCGATCGAGACACAGGTGGTGGCCACCGATGTGGGGCTGGCGGCGCTGGACGCCTTCGTCTTCGACCAGCACCGCGACATCATCACGGTCTGCCGTGAGCCGCAGTCGCTCGCGGAGATCGCGGCGAAACTCCGGATGCACTTGAATGTGATCCGGGTACTCGCCGACGATCTGCGCGCCGACGGTCAACTGGCCCTGTACGCACCGCAGGTCCACTCCAACCGCGATGTCACCGTTCTGCGAAGGGTTATCGATGGTCTCCGAGCTATCCCCGACTCCAGGGGCGCGATACGTGAGGGCTGACGACGAGCGGCCCCGGCCGCCGCTGCCGGTGAAGATGGTGATCGCGGGCGGCTTCGGCGTGGGCAAGACCACGACGGTGGGGGCCATTTCCGAGATCGAGCCGCTGACCACCGAGGCGTCCATCACCTCGGTCGCCGCCGGCGTCGACGACCTCACCCACACCCCGGAGAAGGTGACGACGACCGTCGCCATGGACTTCGGCTGTGTCACCCTCGACCCGACCCTGAAGCTCTACCTGTTCGGCACGCCCGGCCAGGAGAGGTTCGGCTTCATGTGGGACGACCTCGTCGAGGGCGCGCTCGGCGGGCTCGTCATCGTCGACACCCGACGCCTCGACGACTGCTACGCGGCCGTCGACTACTTCGAGCACCGCGAGATCCCCTTCGCGGTGGCGGTCAACGCCTTCGACGGCAAACTCGAACACGATCTGGACGAAGTACGGTGGGCCCTCGACGTCGCCGACCATGTCCCGCTGACCGTGTTCGACGCCCGCGACCGGGGTTCCGTACGAGACGCGCTGCTCGTGGTCCTCGAACACGCCCTGGCGAGGGCCGAACGCTGAGGCCGGCCGAAGGCACCCTCGGTGCCCGGTTGATCGGCGTCGTTCGAGGGCCGCTGGGGTAGCGCTCTTCGGGCGGCTCGACTCCCGGAGTCCTAAAGGCGATCACCCATGAAGCTCCGCCCCGCGACCGCTCGTTCCGATGCCGCCAGGCAGAGGGTCTGGCGGCTTCCGGTCGCCGATGCCGTACGGGGGTACCGGGCCCTTTCGTGGAGTGTCGGGCCCGCCGGTGAGCTCGAACACTCACGGCCGGGCGATCTGGGCTCCCGCGGGACGGCTACCCGACCACCCGCTGGAAGGCTGCACCGCCGCGACCGAGGACGAACAGGTATGGCTCGTCCGGTACCCCGGCAGCAGCAGAGGCGGCACCTACCTGACGCGGATCACTCCGTCCACCGGCGATGTGGCCAACTACCTCAGCCCCGTCCCCCGACCGGACGGATTCGCGGTCCGCGGCAACCGGGCGGTACTCACCCGCCGGAACCACAACAAGCGGTCCGTCGAGCTCGTACACGCCGAGTTGGACGGCACGACCTGCGCAGTGACCAGTCGTCGCCGGCTTCGCGTGCCCGGCCGAGTCGTCCTGCGCTGCGGCCAGGGCCGCGACGGCTCCCTCTGGCTCCGCACCGGTGACACCTGGCTGCGCATCGAGGCGTGAACACCCGAATACGTCCCAGCCCGCACACCACAAGAACGACACCGAGGGAGAACGTGTGAACAGACCGGCCCCGCGCCACGCCCCCGTCCTGTACGCGATGTCCGCGACCTGCGCGGCCATAGGCGCCCTGCTGTGGGTGCGCGGCCGGAGCAGCTCGCCCCCAGGGTCTACGCGGCCTTCCTGGCTGCCGACAGTTACACCCCGTCGACCTGGCGGGTGTGGTCCCGGGCAGTGCCCGACGAACGTCTTGGCCTGTACCTCGTCGCGGCCGGGCTGGTGCTGGCCGTGGCGGCGCGTCTGATCTCCGTCCGGCGGGGCTGAGCGGCGCAGGGTTCTGCCGAGTGGGGCGTGTTCCGGAAGCGGGGACGGCCCGAGGCCGTCCCCGCAGCGGGCCTGGGCGGCCGGGCGCTACGCGGCCCGGCGTCTGCGTACGCCGGGGGAGACCGCCAGCTTGCCGAGGGCCCAGAACAGCACCAGGAAGAGCAGCGCGAGGAGGGCCGTGAGGGCCGCTCCGCCGACCACCTTCTCGTAGTTGTGCTGGTACAGACCGTCCAGGATGTACCGGCCGACCCCGCCGAGGGACACATAGGCGGCGATCGTCGCCGTCGAGACGATCTGGATCGTCGCCGAGCGCAGCCCGCTGAGGATCAGCGGCAGCGCCGCCGGGACCTCGACCTGGAACAGGATCTGCGGCTCCGGCATGCCCATGCCGCGGGCGGCGTCGACGGGGGAGGGGTCCACGGTGCGGATCGCCTCGTAGGTGGTGATGAGGATCGGCGGGATCGCCAGCACCACGAGCGGGATCATCACGGGCACGATGCCGAGACCCAGCCAGACGAACATCAGGACCAGCAGACCGAAGGTCGGCAGCGCGCGGGCGCCGGTGGCCAGAAAGGCCAGCGCGTTGCCGCCCCGCCCGGTGTGTCCGGTGATCAGACCGACCGGCAGACCGATGGCCGCGGCGATCGCGAGGGCCGCGGCCGTGTACTGGATGTGCTCCCACACGCGCTGCGGGATGCCGTCGTAGCCGTGCCAGTGGGAGCCGTCGCTGAAGAAGGACTGCATGAAGTGGAGTACGTTCACGACACGCCCTCCGGGGTGCGGGCGGCGGCGTCCGCGGGAGTGGCCCCGGAGCGCTCGGCCGCGCGGCCGGACGGCGGCTCCCAGGGAGTGAGGACCCGCCGCAGCAGGACCAGCAGGGCGTCGATCACGACCGCGAGGACGGCGGTGGTGACCACCGCGGTCACGGCGAGCCGGGGGAGGCCGTACAACTGCGCGTAGGTCAGCAGATTTCCGAACGCCCCTTGGTTGCCGATCAGCGCGCCGACGCTCACCAGGCTGATGCTGGAGGCGACGGCCACCCGCAGTCCGGCCATGATCGCCGGTACGGCGATGGGCAGTTGGACCTGGAAGTAGCGGCGCGCGAGGCCGATGCCCATGGCCGAGGCGGCTGCGTTCGTCTCCTCGGGCACCGAGCTGATGCCGTCGACGACCGCCGGTACGAGCACGACCAGGCTGTACACGCACAGCGGGATCATCACGGTCAGCTGGCTCAGCCCGGTGTAGTCGATGAGCACCACGAAGAAGGCGATGGAGGGGATCGCGTAGAGCACCGTCGAGGTCCACAGCACCGGCCCGTAGAGCCACTCGTAGTGGACGCACAGCAGTCCGATCGGCAGGGCCAGCAGCAACCCGGCCAGCACGGGGACGAGCGCCTCCTGAAGATGGAGGACGATCAGGCTGACATAGCTGTGCTGGATGGCGCTCGGTATGTCGAAGAACCCGTTCATCGCCCGGCCTTCGCCGGCGACGTCTCCTGCGGGGCGTCCGTCGCCCGTCGCTGCCGGGCCAGCCGGATCGCCGCGGCGACCGTCTCCTGCCCGGCGACCCCGAGCACCTGCCCGGAGGCGTCGACGGCGACCGCCCGACCCGTCGGCGACAGCACGGCCCGGTCCAGGGCGACCCGCAGCGAGTCGCGTCCCACCTCGAAACTCGGGCCGTACGGTTCGAGGTCCTTGATGTCTCCGTCCCAGGTGCCGGGGTCGGCCCAGCCGAGCGGCGTGCCGTCGGCGTCGGTCACCAGGACGGGCGTCCCTTCGGGATCGCGTCCGGCGATCTCCCGCCAGTCGGAGCCGACGGGGAAGACCCGGGAGCGGTCGAGTTCGAGATCGCGGGTGGAGAGGAACGACAGCCCGCGGATGCCCCGGTCGGCGCCGAGGAACTGCTCGACGAACGGATCGGCCGGCGACGAGAGGATCTCGTCGGGGGTGGCGAACTGGGCGAGCTTGCCGCCGGTGCGCAGCACGGCGATGCGGTCGCCGATGGTGATCGCCTCGTCCATGTCGTGGGTGACGAACACGATGGCCTTGCCCAGTTCGCCCTGGATGCGCAGCAACTCCTCCTGCAGGCCCCGCCGGACGACCGGGTCGACCGCGGAGAACGGCTCGTCCATGAGCAGGACGGGCGGGTCCGCCGCCAACGCGCGGGCGACGCCGACCCGTTGCTGCTGACCGCCGGAGAGCTGGTACGGATAGCGGCGGGCCATGGCCGGATCGAGGCCGACCCGTTCCATCAGTTCCGCCGCGCGGTCCCGGGCGCGCTGCTTGGACCAGCCGAGCAGCCGGGGAACGGTGGCGATGTTGTCGAGGATCGTCCGGTGCTGGAAGAGACCGGCGTTCTGGATGACGTAACCCATGGAGCGGCGCAGGGCGTTGACCGGGCGGCTCCGGATGTCCTCGCCGTCGACCCGGATCGTGCCGCTGCTCGGCTCGATCATGCGGTTGATCATGCGGAGCGTGGTGGTCTTGCCGCAGCCCGAAGGTCCGACGAGAACGGTGATGGAGTGGTTCGGTATCTGGAGGGACAGGCGATCGACGGCCACCGTGCCGTCGGCGTATCGCTTGCTGACATCTTCGATGGCTATCAAGCGTCGAAACCCTTCGGAACGGCCTTGCTCGCGCGTGGCGCGATCACGTGCACGAGGGTGCGTAGTCTAGCCAGTTGATGTTCGTTCCCGGTCATGACAGGTCGTGAATGTCGGGCAGATGTCCGATTTCCCTCGGCGCGCCGGGGTGGGGAACGTCCGTCATCCCGTGGGTGTCCGGCTCGTACGGATCCTTTCGGCGCCGAGGCGTTCGCCGCGCAGGACCCGCAGATGGAGCGCGGCCCAGGTGCGGTACGGCCGCCAGTTCTCCGAGATCTCGGTCGGTTCGCGCTCCGGCCCGTACTGCTCGGTGATCTCCGCCGCGAGCCTGCGTTCCTGGGTCGGCAGGACATCGGGGTGGTTCGCGCCGCGGACGACGACCAGTTCGGCGGCGAAGGCGCCCAGTCCCTTGACCTGTTGGACCTGTCGCATCGCGTCCCGCGGCTCCAGGGAGCGCAGTTGGGTGCCGTCGAGCACTCCGTCGAGAGCGGCCCGGGCGACGGCGTGCAGGTATTCGGTCTTGCGCCAGGGCAGTTCGACGTTCAGCCGGAGCAGGGCCTCGGGCGCCGGGAACGCGCCGCCGGTGCCGTAGCCGGAGACGAGGTCGCCGCGCAGGCCGCGGGCCGCGTTCATCCCGGTGCGCTGGGTCAGCACCGCCCAGGCGGCGGCCTCGTACGGGGAATGGAAGCCGCACGGGCGAAGTCCCGGCCGGCGGGCCTGGATCCGGCCGATCACCGGGTCGCGGTCGCCGACTCCGGGCCAGCCGCGGGCGTCGACGTCCAGGGACAGGAAGCGGCGCACCTGCTCGGCGGCGGCGTCCAGATCGCCGTCCCCCGTGATCGCGACCCGAGCGGTCGACCCGCTCTGTGTCACCTCCGCCGCGACCCGGTGCCAGTCGGCGTCGGCGTGGAAGACGGTACGCAGCGCCGCGCCCGCACCTCCGGTCTCGGCAGGTGGCACGGGTGCCATCTCCTCCCAGAACTCCCGGCTGTTCTCCAGGGACCAGGGACCTGCCACCTCGAACTCGACCACGTGCCGCGCCATGTCCGACCTCCCGCTCGGGACACATTCACCGTGTCTGTGAGCACCACTGTGGAGGCGATACCTGACAATTTCCGTCAACTATTCAGACGGTTCTGTATCCGGGGTGACCTGCGAGCAAGGGGAAAACGGGACGACCGCACGACGCGTGGCGTCGAGGCCGGCTATTGCATGTCATCCGTCGAGGCGAGGCGAGGCGAGGCGAGGCACTCGCACGGGCGGGTGATTCAGCCCTCGGAGCGCGCCGGGGCCGAAGCCGCGCCGACCAGCTCCCGCGGCCGCTCGTGCGACACGGTCCGCTCCACGGGCCCACGGCCGCCCTGCCGCCACAGCCACCCGATGTCGCGGCCGAACGACCACACGAGCAGCGCGAGGGCCGTCAGCACGGCCGTCATGTTCACGTCGTACGGCAGGACGTCGGCACCCGCGACCAGCAGGATGACGCCCTGCAGGGCCGCCACCGTCTTGCGCGCCATGCTCGGCGGCAGCTCGCCGTTCAGCCACGGCATCATCCGGGCCGCCGCGACGAACGCGTACCGCATCGTGCCGATCAGCAGCACCCACGGACCGAGCGACGTCCCGACGTACACGCTCAGCACGAGGATCAGGAACGCGTCCACCTCCATGTCGAAGCGCGCGCCCAGGGCGGAGGACGTGCCGGTGCGCCGGGCGACCTTGCCGTCGACGCCGTCGAGGATCAGGGCGACCGCCGTCAGACCGACCAGCAGACTCACCGGCGGCGAGCTCTGGAAGGAGTCCGCCACCAGCGCGGTGACGCCGCCCACCAGGATCGCGCGGCCGAGTGTCACCCGATTGGCGGGTCCGAAGGAGCGGGGCTGTGAGCGCCGCAGGGCGCGGGTGAGTACCGCCCAAGTGGCGATCGCGAAGGCCAGACCGGTCAGCCAGCCCGCGGGCCCCATCCCGATCGCCGTACCCAGCAGGGCCAGCAGCAGGAGCTGCACGCCGGCTCCCACCATGGTCTCCTGCTGGGGGAGCCTCGCGCCGTACATGTTGTTCAGGGCCACCGCAGATCCTCCGGCCGAATGACAGATTCGATCAACGCCGCGTACCGTGTCCGCGACTTGTCACTGCTCCGTACGTGAAGATCTGCTGAATCGTTCAGGGGGACGCTCATGGAACTCACAGCTCGCGCCTTCTGGCTCGCATCGCCGGGCCACGGTGAGATCCGGGACGTCACCCTGTCCGCGCCCACGGAGGGGGAGGTGCTGGTCCGCACGCTCTACTCCGGAGTCAGCAGGGGCACCGAGACCCTCGTGTTCCGCGGGGGAGTCCCGGAGAACCAGCACGCCTCGATGCGCGCGCCGTTCCAGGACGGGGATTTCCCCGCGCCCGTGAAATACGGCTATCTGAGTGTCGGCCGGGTGGAGGAAGGACCCGGGCATCTGCTCGGACGCACCGTCTTCTGCCTCTACCCCCACCAGACGCGGTACGTGGTCCCGGTGAGCGCCGTGACGGTCGTACCCGAGTCCGTGCCCGCCTCCCGTGCCATCCTCGCCGGCACCGTCGAGACCGCCGTGAACGCCCTGTGGGACGCCGCTCCGCTGATCGGCGACCGAATCGCGGTGGTCGGCGGCGGCATGGTCGGCTGCTCGGTCGCCGCGCTGTTTGCCCGCTTCCCCGGAGTACGGGTCCAGCTCGTCGACGCCGACCCGGCACGCGGTGCCGTCGCCCGCGCGCTCGGCATCGACTTCGCGCTCCCCGAGGACGCCGAAGGCGAACTCGACCTCGTCGTGCACGCCAGTGCCACCGAGGCCGGACTCGTCCGCTCCCTCGACCTGCTCGCCCGGGAGGGGACCGTCGTCGAGCTGAGCTGGTACGGCGACCGCCGGGTCTCTCTGCCGCTCGGCGAGGCCTTCCACTCCCGCCGGTTGACCCTGCGCAGCAGCCAGGTGGGTTCCGTTTCCCCCTCAGGCCGGGCCGGACGGACGTACGCCGACCGTCTGGCGCTCGCCCTGGACCTCCTCGCCGAACCGGCCTTCGACGCGCTGATCACCGGCGAGTGCGCCTTCGGGGAACTCCCCGACGTGATGGGGAAATTGGCGTCCGGATCGATACCCGCCCTGTGTCACCGTGTCGCCTACGAAGACGTTTGAGCCGACGAGAACCGGCCTGACCTCTACGGACTCCGAAGAAAGGGCGACAGGCGGCTGAACAAGGTGAACAGGACAGCCGTACTACACGACGTGATCCCGGCAGAGGATCAGACGCACCGCACCTGGAGGGTCGTCCGTTGTTCAGCATCACCGTCCGCGATCACCTGATGATCGCCCACAGCTTCCGTGGCGAGGTCTTCGGACCCGCGCAGCGCCTGCACGGGGCGACGTTCCTGGTGGACGCCACCTTCCGCCGCGCCGAGCTGGACGACGACAACATCGTCGTCGACATCGGACTGGCCACGCAGGAGCTCGGCGCCGTCGTGAGCGAGTTGAACTATCGCAATCTCGACAGCGAGCCGGACTTCAAGGACACCAACACCTCGACCGAGTTCCTGGCGAAGGTCATCGCCGACCGGCTCGCCGACCGCGTGCACGCCGGAGCCCTCGGCGCAGGTGCCCACGGCCTCGCCGGCATCACCGTCACCCTGCACGAGTCGCACATCGCCTGGGCGAGTTACGAGCGTGCGCTGTGACCGATGTGACCCTCGACAAGGCGTCCCCACCGTCCGGCCGTGCCGCCACGACCGCCGGACCGGGTGCCCTGAACTACGTGCCCGTGCAGAACGCGGCCATCAAGAACGCCGAGATCATTCCCATGTCCCTGCGCTCCGTGCACTTCGTCATGCCGGGCGGCGTCGACGACCCGGCCGCGCCGAGCGGCGGCAACGCCTACGACCGCCGGCTCTGCCTCGACCTGCCCGGCTTCGGCTGGCAGGTCCACCGGCACATCGTCCCCGGAGAGTGGCCCCGCCCCGGAGCCGCCGCCCGTACGGAACTCGCCCGGACCCTGGCCGACCTGCCCGACGGCACGGTCGTCCTGCTCGACGGGATCGTCGCCTGCGGAGTCCCCGAGATCGTCGCCCCCGAGGCCGACCGGCTGCGTCTCGTCGTCCTCGTCCATCTGCCGCTCGGCGACGAGACCGGACTCGAGCCCGCCGTGGCCGCCGAGCTGGACGCCCTGGAACGTACGACCCTGCGGGCCGTGTCGGCCGTCGTCGCCACGAGCGAATGGGCCGTCCGCCGGCTCGTCGCCCACCACGGTCTCGCCCCCGACCGTGTCCATGTCGCCGCGCCCGGCGCCGACATCGCACCCCTCGCCTCCGGCACCGACGGCGTCTCGCGGCTGCTGTGCGTCGCCGCGGTGACCCCGCGCAAGGGCCAGCACCGGCTCGTCGAAGCCCTCGCGACCGTCGCCGACCTGCCCTGGAGCTGTGTCTGCGTCGGCGGCCTCGGCCAGGACCCGGCCTACGTCGACCACCTGCGCTCCCTGATCGCGAAGCACGGCCTCGACGACCGGCTGCACCTCGCCGGACCGCAGGCCGGCGCCGAACTCGACGCCAGCTACGCCGCCGCCGACCTCATGGTCCTCACCTCGTACGCGGAGACCTACGGCATGGCCGTCACCGAGGCCCTCGCACGGGGCATCCCCGTGCTCGCCACGGACGTCGGCGGTCTGCCCGAGGCGGTCGGACGCGCCCCCGACGGCGGCGTGCCCGGCATCCTCGTCCCCCCGGAGGACCCGGCGGCGCTCGCCGCCGAGCTGCGCGGCTGGTTCGGCGAGGCCGACGTGCGCCGCCGGCTGAAGGCCGCCGCCCGCGGACGGCGTGCCGCGCTCGACGGCTGGGCGACCACGGCGCGCAGCCTGGCCTGCGTGCTCGGCCGGCTGCCCCAGGAACCCCGGAGGGCGGCGTGAGTACCGCGACGACTCCCGCGGGCGGGCCGGACTCCGGCATCCCCGAGGAGAAGGTGAGGACGGGCGTGCCCGGTCAGCGAGTCGGGGATCCGGACGCCGACGAGGTGCGCTACGCGCCTCAGTGGCTCCAACTGCGTGAACCCGCCGACGCCGCCGCGCGGGCGGCCGACCTGCTCGACCCGCTGCGCATCCGGCTGGCCAACCGGCCGGTACGCGGCGGCGACCTGGTCATCCACGACCTCGGGTGCGGCACCGGCTCCATGGGCCGCTGGCTGGCGCCCCGGCTCGACGGCCCCCAGCACTGGATCCTGCACGACCGGGACCCGTACCTCCTGCACTTCGCCACCGTCGGGGCGCCCAAGGTGGCGGCCGACGGCAGCCACGTCGGCATCACCACCCAGCGCGGTGACATCGGCCGGCTGACCGCGGACGCCCTGGCCGGCGCCTCCCTGGTGACCGCGTCGGCGCTGCTCGACGTGCTCACCGCCGAGGAGATCGACCGGCTCGCGTCGGCCTGCGCAGCCGCCGGGGTACCGGCCCTGCTGACGCTGTCCGTCGCCGGCCGGGTCGAACTCACCCCGGCCGACCCGCTGGACGCCGAGATCGCCGAGGCGTTCAACACCCACCAGCGGCGCGGCGAACTGCTCGGCCCGGACGCCGTCACGGCCGCCTGCGAGGCGTTCGCCCGCTACGGCGCGACCGTACGGGTGAACCCGAGCCCCTGGCGGCTCGGCGCAGACGAGGCCGCCCTCACCGCGGAGTGGCTGCGCGGTTGGGTCGGCGCGGCGGTGGAACAGCGCCCCGAGCTGGCGGAACGAGCGGAGTCGTATCTCGACTCCCGCCTGGCGGCGTGCGCCGCGGGCGAGTTGCGGGTGGTCGTCCACCACAGCGATGTGCTGGCCCTGCCCCACCCGGCCGGGGGTGCGGTGTGAGCGCGGGCCTGGAGACGCTGGGCGCGGCCGCCGTCCCGACGGCCGACACCCCGGACCTCGACGGCCCGCCCCTGAACACCCCGGCGGAGTCCGGTGTACCTGCCTCGCGGGCACCGGGCCCCGCGGGCGCCGAGCCGGAGTCCCCGGCCGGGGACTCCGGGAGCACCGCCGACGGTGAGACCTCCATGGGCTCCCGGGCCCGGCTCGCGTTCGGTCGTGTCAGCAAGCACCTCGGCACCGTCGCCGGCGTCCTCATCCTCGGAGTGCTGTTCTGGCGGCTGGGTACCGGGGTGTTCGTGGACGGGCTGCGGCGGATCGACGGGACCACACTGGCGGCGGCCATCGGGATCGGGCTGCTCACCACGGTGTTCAGCGCCTGGCGCTGGTGCCTGGTCGCCCGCGAGCTGCGCATCCGGCTCCCGCTGGGCGAGGCCGTCGCGGACTACTACCGCGCGCTGTTCCTGAACGCCGCCCTGCCCGGCGGAGTCCTCGGCGATGTGCACCGGGCCGTGCGGCACGGGCAGAGCGCCGGTGACATCGGCCGGGGCGTGCGTGCGGTGGTGCTCGAACGAACCGCGGGACAAGCCGTGTTGGTGGCCGTCGGCGCGGTGGTACTGCTCACCCAGCCGTCACCGGCGCTCCAGCAGTCCCGCGAGGTCGCGCTGGTCCTCGCGATCGTCCTGGTGGCCGGCGCGGTGACCTTCGGCGTCGTCCGTAGGCGCCGCACCCCCTCCGGCGCCGACCGGTACGGCGCCGTCCGCGGCGCGCTCGTCGAGGCGCGGGGTGCTCTGCTGGCCCGGCGCAGCTGGCCCGGTGTGACGCTCGCGTCGGTCATGGTGCTCGCCGGTCACCTGGCGATGTTCGTGCTCGCCGCACGGGCCGCCGGATCGACCGCGTCCGTCGTCCGGTTGATGCCGCTGGCCCTGCTCGCCCTGCTCGCCATGGGGCTGCCGCTGAACGTCGGCGGCTGGGGCCCCCGCGAGGGCGCCACCGCCTGGGCGTTCGGCGCCGCCGGCCTCGGCGCGGGCATGGGCCTCACCGTCGCGGTGATCTACGGAGTGCTCAGCTTCGCGGCGAGCCTGCCCGGCGCCGTGGTCCTTTTCGTCCGGTGGGGTGCCGCGCTCCGGCGCCCCCGCGAGGAGAGCGCGGGAGGGCCCGATCAGTGCAGCGTCTCGGACGTCACCAGGGAGAAATACGCTCCGAAGGCCTCGGTCAGCCCGGCGAGGAGTTCCTTCCCCTTCTCGGCGCCGGCCATCGAGGGACGGCCGATGACCCCGGACTCGGTATAGGCCGACATGCCGAGGGTGAGCAGATGCCGACGGTCGTCGGCGACGAAATCGGAGGTCTCATAACCGTCTTTGACGTATTCCGGATGGGCATGCAGGAGAATGGACGTCTCGATTTCTCCCGCGTGCATATCAGTGAGCAACGACGTCTGCACACCGGCCCGTTCACACGCGCCTTCCCAGTCCTCCATGGCCGGGAAAAGCGCCATGCGCGTACCGGTGCCCGCGGATTCCTGGACTACATTGCCCAGTACGTAATTCCCTCCGTGACCGTTGACCACCACCAGGGTGTCGACGCCCGATCGCCGCAACGAGGCGGCGATGTCCCAGACCACGGCGTACAGGGTCACGGAGGAAATGCTGACGGTGCCCGGCCAGGCGGCGTGCTCGTGCGAGCAGGAGATCGTCACCGGAGGAAGAAGATGCACCGGATAGGCGTCCGCGATCTCTCGCGCGATGGCGCACGCCACGAGTGTGTCGGTCGTCAGGGGCAGGTAGGCACCGTGCTGTTCGAGGCTGCCGACGGGAAGGACGGCGACCTGGCGGGCGACACCGGCCCCCCGCTCGCGGACATCCTCCGTGGTGTCCAGTGACAGCACCCTGGACACCGTCGCGCGCGTTCCCGAACTACTCATGTTTTCACGGCCCTTTCGACTCTGCTTAGGAACCAGATCATGACAGATAACTTTGGCGTACTCGGCGGGAATGCCCACCTCACAGGTGTCGAACGAGTCGTGATTGCCCCACTGCCCACCGAGTACGGCGATTTCCATGCCGTGGGCTACCTCGACCACGACCGCGGCGAGGAACAAGTCGTCCTCGTCTACGGCGACTTGGACACCCTCAGGGAAGGGGACGTGCTCACCCGGCTGCATTCCGAATGCCTCACCGGCGACGCTTTCGGATCGCAGCACTGCGAGTGCGGCCCCCAGCTCACGGCCTCGCTGCGCGCCATCGTGGCAGAGGGCCGCGGCGTCCTCGTCTACCTCCGGGGCCACGAGGGCCGGGGCATCGGCCTGCTCGCCAAGCTGAAGGCGATGAAGCTCCAGGCGGAGGGGCTCGACACCGTCGAGGCGAACCTCGCCCTCGGACTGCCGGTGGACGCCCGCGACTACCGGGTGGCGGCGGAGATGCTGCACGACCTCGGCGTACGGTCCGTTCGGCTGCTGTCGAACAACCCGCGCAAGCGTGAGTCGCTGCTGCGCCACGGCATCAAGGTCGCCGAGCAGGTGCCGCTGCTGATACCGCCGTGCGAGGACAACCTCAGCTATCTGCTGACCAAGCGGGAGCGCCTCGACCACTACCTGCCCCACCTGGACAGCGAGGAGTGGGCCAAAGCGATCTTTTGCGAATCGGCGAAGACGGTTGTCACTGAGGAATGACGGAAGACGATCTCGCCCCGCTGTTCCTCTCACGCGAGCAGGTGACACGGCTGCTGGACACCGACGCGGCGATCGCCTCGCAACGCGCGGCCTTCACCGCGCTCGGTGACGGCACCGCGGAACTGCCCGGCAAGATCATGCACGCCGGCCGCTTCGATGACAGCGTCGTGTTCGCGTACCTGGCACGCCTGTCCGCGGACACCGGGGCGGTCGCCAAGTTCGGCAGCGTCAATCCCGGCAACGCGGCGGCCGGGCTGCCGTCCGTCCACGCGGTGATCAACGCGCTCGACCCGGTCACCGGGCGGCTCGTCGCCGTCATGGACGGCACCGCCGTCACGACCCTGCGCACGGCCGCCGCGAGCGCGGTCGCCTTCGACGTGCTGGCCGGCGCCGACAGCGCGGAACTGGGCCTGCTCGGTTCCGGCACCCAGGCACTCGCCCACGCGCGGGCCGTCGCCCGGGTGCGCGAGCTGCGGTCCGTACGGCTGTGGAGCCCACACCCCGGCCGACGGGCAGGGGCGGCGCAGCGCCTCGCGGCCGAGCTCGGTGTCGCCGTCGAGGCCGTCGACTCGGCGGAGGAGGCCGTGGCCGGGCTGCCGATGGTCGCCGTCTGCACCCTCAGCACCACGCCGGTCGTCCGGGGCGCCTGGCTGGCCCCGGGCTGCACGGTCGTCAGCGTCGGATCCTTCGAGCCCACCCGCAGCGAGGTCGACGCCGAGGTGCTCCGGCGGGCCGCCGCGGTGGTCGTCGACGATCCACGGACGGCGGCCGAACACGCCGGACCGGTGGTGGACGCGCTGCGGGAGGGCCGGCTCGCCCGGGGGGACCTGATCGCACTCGGCGATGTCCTCACCGGCCGGCGGCGGGCCCGCACGCGGCCCGAGGACATCGTCTTCTACAACAGCGTCGGGCTCGGCGTCCAGGACGCCGCCGCGGCGTGGGCCGTCCTCCATGCGGCCCAGGCGCCAGGACCCACATCATGACCTCCGCGCGCATGGCCGGACGCGGTGTCAGGGGTACGAGCATCGCCTGCCACCGGGCCGGACGGGTAGCGCCGGAATCCTCGCGCCCCGAGCTCAACCCCATATGATCGCGGCGCACTTGGGGTCGCCCGACGGGGCCGGACGGGTCCCTCCTCCAAGTGGCGGGGGAGGACCATGAAGACGGCGGCGCAGATGCCGACGGCCCGCACGGCACCCTGGCGCAGCGCCGCATTCCGGCGGTTCGTGCTGGCCAATCTGATCTCGGCGACGGGATCGGCGATGGCGCCGCTCGCGCTCGCCTACGCGGTGATCGGAGAGGGCGGCGGAGCCGGATCGCTCGGCCTGGTGCTGGCCGTGAACACCGTTCCGACGGTCGCCTTCCTGCTGGTGGGCGGGGTGCTCGCGGACCGGATGTCCCGCAGCCGCATTCTGCTGGTGGGCAACCTGATCGCGGCGGCGGCACAAGGGGCGCTCGCCGTCATCGTGCTGAGCGGCACGGCCTCGACCGGCTCCATCGCCGCCTGCGGCTTCCTCTCGGGAGTCGCCGTGGCGTTCACCGTGCCCGCCGGTCAGGGCGTGCTGAACCAGCTGGTGGCGCCGGAGCACCTGCAACAGGCCAACGCGCTGGTCAGGCTGCCGACCAATGCCGTACGGGTGCTCGGGCCCGTGGTGGGCGGTCTTGTCGTCGCGCTCTGCGGACCGGGATGGGCGCTGACCTGGGACGCCCTCACGTTCCTGATCGCGGCCCTGCTGCTGAACGGGCTGCGCCTGGACGCCCCCGTCACAGCCAACAGCCCCCTGAGCGATCTGCGCACGGGCTGGGCCGGCTTCCGTTCCCGCACCTGGCTGTGGACGTACACGGTGTCCGGGATGGTCGTGGTCGCCGCCTGGCTGGCCGGGTTCCAGATGCTCGGACCGGTCCTCGCCGCGCGGCTGTACTCCGGCGCGAGCTCCTGGGGCCTGGTGCAGGGAGCGTTCGCGCTCGGGTTGCTGGCGGGCGCGCTGCTGTGCCTGTGGTGGAAGCCGTACCGGCTGCTCGTCGTCGCCGTGAGCACCGCCTCCCTGCTCTTTCTGCCGCTGACGGCGATGGGGCTCGGACTGCCCCTGCCCGCCGTCCTGTTCGCCGCACTTCTCGCGGGTATCGGCCTGGACGTCGCGATCGTCGCGTGGACCACCGCCTTCCAACTACACATACCCGAGAACGAGTTGGGGCGGGCGGCCTCCTTCAACAATGTCGGGGAGCGGCTCGCGATCCCGCTCGGCTACCTGCTCGCCGCCCTGGCCGCGGGCGCCTGGTCCGACCGCGACGTGCTCCTGGTCTGCGCGGGCGTGATCGTGGCCGCCACGGTGCTCAACCTGTGCGTACGGGACGTTTACCGCATCAACCGGTCACCCGAGCAGCCGAGTTGAGCCGCCCCCCGCCGCTCAGGAGGCCGTCACCGCTTCGTGCACAAGCCGCTTGAGCTCCGGGAAGACCGAGTGGGAAGCCGTCGGGCGGAGCTGGCTCAGGAACTGCACGGTCAGGTCGCGCCGGGGGTCGACCCAGAAGGTCGTGGTGGCCACTCCGCTCCAGCCGAACGCGCCCTGGCTGGAAGGGGCCCGGGTGAGCGCCGAGTCGACCACGACGGAGACGCCCAGGCCGAAACCGAGGCCCGCGTTGCCGGGTTCCTGGTGGACGGGGCTGCCGAAGGAGCGGCGGTCGGCGTTGCCGGGCAGGTGGTTGGCCGCCATCAGGTCCACGGTCTCCGGGCGGAGCAGACGGGTGCCGTCGAGTTCACCGCGTCGGCGGAGCATCTCCATGAAGCGGTGGTAGTCGTGGGCGGTGGCGACCATCCCGCCGCTCCCGGACAGGAAGCGGGGCCGGCCGTGCAGCGGGAGCCCGGCGATCGGGGTGAGTTCCCCTTCGTCGTCCTCCCCGTACAACTCGGCCAGCCTGAGAGCCTGTTCGTCCGTGACCTGGAAACCGGCGTCCGTCATCCCGAGCGGGCCGAGGATCCGCTCGTGGAGGAAGTCGTCGAGATCCCGGCCCGACACCACCTCGATGACGCGGCCGAGGACATTGGTGGCGACCGAGTAGTTCCACTGGGTGCCCGGCTCGAACTGGAGCGGCAGCTGGGCGTACACCTCACAGGTCTCGGCCAGGTCGGCGCCCGGTGCCACCGAGGACTCCAGACCGGCGTCCCGGTAGAGCTCGTCGACGGGATGCGTGTGGTAGAAACCGAAGGTCAGGCCCGCTGTGTGGGTCAGCAAGTGGCGGATCAGAATGGGCTGCTCGGCCGGCCGCGTCGTCGTGCCGGCCCCCGCCCCGCCGACGTACACCCGCGGCTCGGCGAAGGCCGGAAGGAAGTCGGCGACGCGGTCGTCGAGTTCGAGGCGGCCCTCTTCGAGGAGCATCAGCGCGGCGACCGACGTGACCGGCTTGGTCATGGAGTAGATCCTCCACAACGTGTCGCTCTCCACCGGGAGTCCGGCGGCCCGGTCGCGTCGGCCGTACGTGGTGAGGTGGGCGACCTGTCCGTGCCGGGAGACGGCGACCAGGTAGCCGGGCAGCCGGCCGTCGTCGACCAGACGGGCGAAGTGCCGGTCGAGGCGCTCCAGCGCCTCGGCGTCGAGGCCGACGGCTCCCGGCTCGACTTCCTGTCGCAGATGTCCCATGGCTCTCCTCCGGGCTGCGGCTCGTGTCCTTCATCGTCCCAAACGGGCTGGTGAGGCGTCGTCCGGACTCCCCTGGGCGGTGCTCACGGTGTTCTTGTGCCCCGGAAGCCTCACGGCGAGCAGCATTCCCGCCGCGGAGAATGCCGCGAGCGCGGTCAGCGGGGGACCGACTGCGGCGCCGGGCGTCACCGCCATCAGCGTGGCCGCCACCGCGATCCCCAGCGTGGGTCCGACGTTCATCGCCGCCTGCTGCAACCCGCCCGCCACACCGGCCGACGCCGCGGACACGTGCCGTACGACGACCGCCGTCGCGGTCACCATCACCGTCGCGAAGCCGGCTCCCAGCAGCAGGAAGCCCGTTGCGACGGGCACGGCCGTGGACGTCTCGTCGAGCCGCGCCAGGAGCAGGACACCGAGCGTGAGGACGAGCGTTCCGGCCATGGTCGTCCGCCGCGGGCCGAGCCTGCGCAGCAGGACGGCGGCGACGGGAGCGCCGAGCACCATCATCACGCCGCCCGGCAGGGCCCGCAGGCTGGTCTCCAGCGGGTCGAGATTCAGGGTCCGCTGGAGGAAGTAGCTCGCGACGAACAGCGTGCCGAGCATGGCGGCGGAAGCGGCCACCAGAATGCCGAGCGCCGCGCCGACGGTCGCCGAACCGAGGACCTCGGCCGGCACCAGGGGGCTCGCGGTACGGCGTTCCCGGCGCACGAACGCGGCGCCCGAGGCGGCCGCCACGGCCAGTCCGGCCACGGTCGCCGCCGGCCGGCCGGTGTCCGGTACGGCGACCAGTGTGTGCACCAGGGCGACCAGGGCCACCGTGAGCAGACAGGCGCCCGGCACATCGAGGCCGTCGGCCGCTGCGGGGCGGACGGGCCCGGTCTCCGGGTCGGCCGGCGCCCGGACGGTGAGCGCCGCAACGCCCATCAGCAGCGCGGGCAGCACGTTGAGGAAGAAGACGGACCGCCATCCGAAGTGGCTGACCAGCGCGCCGCCGACCAGCGGACCGGCGGCCGCGGCGAGACCGATGGCGCTCGTCCGCAGCGCGATGGGCATTCCGAGCCGGTCGGGCGGGTACGCGGCGCGCAGCATGCCGAGCGTGGCCGGTTGCAGCAGCGCACCGAACACGCCCTGAGCGACCCGCAGCGCGATCACCCAGCCGATCCCGGGTGCGACGCCGATCCCCGCCGACGCGGCCCCGAAGCCCAGGATGCCGAGGGCGAAGATCCGTCGGTGCCCGTAGCGGTCCCCGAGGCGTCCGGCGAAGACCAACAGGCCCGCCACAGCGATGAGATAGCTGGTGCTGGTCCACTGGACCTCCGCGAACGAGGCGTCCAGGTCGCGTTGCAGCGTGGGCTGCGCGACGGTGAGGACCGTGCCGTCTAGGGCGACGATCACGGCACCTACGACGCTGCTCGCGAGGGTGATCCGGCGGTGCGCGATCGCGGGTGCGGGATGCTGCGCGGCCCTCGTGGCGGGACGGCGGGCGGTGCTGCCCGTGCCGGGTGTGTTCACCGTTCCTCCGGTCCGAGGTGCGCGTCGAGCGCCGCGCGCAGCAGCGGTACGTGGTCGGCGGCGCCCGTAGTGAGCTTCAGGCTCCCCCAGCCCCACAGTTGGGCGATGCCGTGCAGGTTCGCCCACAGGGCACCCGCGAGGATCCGGGCGTCGGCCTCCGGGCGCACCCGGCCGACGAGGTCCACCAGCACCCCGAACATCGGCAGACTGGTCTCGCGGAGCCCCAACCGGTTGCTCTCCAACAGGTCGTGACGGAACATCAGCTCGTACATGCCGCGCTGGGTCAGCGCGAAGTCCAGGTAGACCTCCGCCAAGCCGGTGAGCTGGGCGCGCGGGTCGGTCCCGCTGTCGGCGGCAGCCTTCGCCGCCCGGTCCCGGAGGTCGGTGAAGCCGCGGCGCGCGATGGCGGACAGCAGCTCCAGATGGGTCGGGAAGTAGCGGCGCGGGGCACCGTGCGAGACCCCGGCGCGGCGGGCGATCTCCCGCAATGTCAGTGCCTGCGCGCCCTCCCGCGTCACGAGATCGACTCCGACGTCGATCAGGCGCGTCCTCAGGTCGGTGGTCTCCGGCTCGCTCATAGACACTGTCTACCAGGTGGACGTAGACACTGTCTACGGACCCGCGGGGAGGTGGCTGGAGCCACGGAGGCCGTCGGCGCGGAATGACGTACCGGATCCGGGGCGTTGATACTCATATGACTGAGGAAGCGACCCAGGACGCTGCGCAGGACGCACTGCTCAAGCTGCTCTCCGAGTACAAGGGCGGGGTGCTCGTCACCCTCAAGAAGGACGGCCGGCCCCAGCTGTCGAACGTCAGCCACGTCTACTACCCCGACGAGGGGGTCATCCGCGTGTCGCTCACCGACGACCGCGCCAAGACCCGCAACCTGCGCCGGGACCCGCGGGCCTCGTACCACGTGACCAGCGCGGACCGGTGGGCGTACACGGTCGTCGAGGGGACGGCCGAGCTGACCCCCGTCGCCGGGGATCCGCACGACGAGACGGTCGAGGAGCTGATCCGGGTCTACCGGGACGTCCTCGGCGAACACCCCGACTGGGACGAATACCGTGCCGCCATGGTCCGCGACGGCCGGTTGGTCCTGCGGCTGCACGTGGAACGGGCGTACGGGATTCCCGGACGCTGAGACGCACGCTCGCCGCCGCCGATCCGCGGTCTCCGGGCTGCTGCGACGGCATCCGACGAGGGCTCCGCGCACACCGGCCGTCCCTGAATCCGGCCGGGGTGCGCGGAGTCTCACCCCCAAGGGTGCCGCAGAAGCGAGCGTTTCGGGGAAGGTGATCGTCGGGCCCGGTGCGTGGTGTACCAAATGCCCTACAGGGCGCGGATGTTCCGGGGGGCCGGTGCCATGACAGCACGCGTCACCACAACCGACCTGACCAACTCCTACTGGTGTGAGGTGACCTTGTAGCTGCCGTGCTGCTTCACCTTCAGGTAGACGTAGCCGGCTTCAAAGTGGCCACCGGTAACTCCAGCCACAGCAGTGAAGGCCCCGTGGCGCCACACCACCCTGCCGTTGACGGCGACGGTGTCGGCCTGGCCGGAGACCGGGATCGCGATGGTGCCACTGGTGGCCTTGGGGGCATGGACGGTGAGACTGAACCGATCGGCGCCAGTCCTGGCGGTCCAGCGGACGTCGATGTCGCCGTGCGGGGTAGGAACACTTCCTCGTGTCCAGGTGAGGTCTCCGGGGTGGGGCTGGACTGTCCAGCCGGCGTATCCCGCTGTGTCCGGACGAACGCCCAGGACGTAGCTCGACAACGCGGATGTCGGGGCCGTGGACCATCCGTGGGACAGGCTCGTCCCCGACCCCAGGCCAGGTGTCCCGTCGCTGCCGGAGATGTTCTCCCACATGGTCCCGGTATCGTTCGGGCCTGGAGCGATCATGTGACCCCACACATTGTGCAAGAGCTCCTGCGCGTTCGCGGTGTCGCCGGCCGCCAGGCGTGCCTGGAGTTCGAACCCGCTGATGAAGGGGCTGACCAGGTCTCTGTTGCCTGCGTCGGAGGAGAAGGGAAGCGGTCCGTAGGGGGAGCTCCACAGGGCCGACTTGAGCTTGGCCAGGATCTCCTCATGCTTCGAGGACGGCGCGACTCCGTACAGGACGGCCAGGGCGTTGGCGTCCTGCGCGACTCCTGACTGGGTGTCACTGATTTTGTAGAGGCCGCTCTTCGAGTCGTAGAGACGCTCATTGATCCGCGTTTTCAGCGTCTCGGCATCCGCCCTGTAGGCGGTGGCTTGTGAGGCCTCTCCTGCGGCAGTCGCCAGTGCCGCACCGTCGAGCAGTGTCTTGTAGTAAAGGATGTTGTAAGCGGAGACCTCGCCGCCCTTGTCGCCGTCGTAGAAGTCCCAGTCCGCGCCGTCGACTCCGGCTCTCGTCGAGAACAAGCCGTTCCCGTCGAGCCGCGTCGCGTTCCAGGCGAGCTCACGCTTGACGGCGGGCCATTGCCCGGCGATGAAATCCTTGTCGCCGGTGTGGAGGTAGTAGCTTGCCAGGCCCGCGACGAAGTACATGGAGTACGTGGCCGAGTAGGTGGTCGTGTCGCCCGGGATGAGCGGTCCGAGGTGCGGCACGGTCGCCGGGTGAAGGGCGCCGGGAACGAACCCGCTGGAGAGCTGCCGGCTGCCCAGCAGGTTCAGGGACTGCTTGATGTACTCCGGGTTGTTCACGGAGTAGTAGTCGGTGAGGCCCTCGACCAGGATGTCGCCGCTCCAGATCGCGCGGTCGCGCCTGGCTCCGTCGAGAACCGACGCCAGCGCGTTGGACCCCGGTGGAGTGAAGTCGGCGAGGGCGGCGGGAGTGGTCAGAGGGGTGCTGTAGAGCGCCTTGCCTGTACTGCTGACGACAGTGAGGTCCTTGAAGGCCGCCTTCTCGTCGCCGAACTCACGAAACCCTATGGTCCCAGCGGGATTGGCAAGGGTGCTGGAGGGCAGAGCCGACGTGTCGAGGCGGTCGATCCGCCCGCCGTCCAGCGAGATCGTCATGCTGGTTCCGGACACCGTGGTAACCACTGTGTGCCAGGTCCCCTCGTCCACGGAGGACGGCAGAGCTACGGAGCCGAGGCTGGTGTAGGCCCCGTCACGGACGTTGAACTCCTGCAGCGTGTTCGGGGCACCGCCGGTGTCGGTGCTGTCATCGAGAATGAACAAGTAGCCGTTCTGAGAGTTCTGCGCGCGGACCATCCACCCGGCCTGGTTGTGGAGAATCTTCGTCCGGAAGGTCGTCGTGTAGTCGCTCCAGGAGGCTCCACGATTCAGGACCCCAGCGCCGTCATTGATCTTCGAACCGCCGGCATTCAACGCGCCGTCCTGGACGGACCAGGACCCGGGAAGGGAGTTGGCCGGAACGAGATCGGTCTGCAGGGTGTAAGCCCCGGCGTACCAGATCTTGTTCAACTCGTCCGAACTCGAGAGGAAGTGGCCCCCGTACCCGTCCGCCTGGGTGCGGTCGGCGATGTAGTTGATTCCAACCTTGCTCAGTGTCAGGCGGCCAGGCGTGGAGAGCGTGATCTGCTGGTACCGCTCGCCTCCCTGCGCGGAGCGGTTGGTGATCGTGCCCGGCCCGGAGACCTGGTAGGTGTCGGTTCGAGAACTGTCCCCGTCGGCCCATGGGGGCGACCCGTCACCGGAGGGGGTCATGTACTGCTGGCCCTCGCTGTACGCGGCCTTCAGGGTCGGGGACCCGGACTTGGCGGTGACGTTGAAGTAGGGCAGGCCGCCTACCTCTTGGGCGTAGTCGAGAAGGATGGTCGGTGCTTCTCCGCCGTCGACGTAGGTCAGCGTTGCTCCGCCCGACCCGCCGCACAGCAGGTTCCGGGCGCCTTCGACGGCGCCTGACGTGCTGACCACGGAAACTGGGCACACATCGGAACGCTTCGGAGTCCGGACGTACTCCCGCCAGTCACTGGGGACCCGGGGCGCCTTGGAGTCGGGTGCATGCTCCGCGGAGACGAGAGCCGGCGTCGCTGCTGTGGCGGACGGTGCCATCGGCTGCGCGAGCATGGCGAGGACGAGGGCGAGGCCCAGCGAGATGGCTGCGCCGGCCGAGCTCCGTCTGCGGGGTAGATGCCTTCTGCCGTAAATGATCATGCGTACTCCGAGGTTGCGGGTGCTTCCCTTGATGGTCCGGACGCGACGATGCTCCGCCGAGGAATGCGCAGGCCAGGGCGGGTGGATGACGGCTCGAATTGCTTTGAAACGATTCAATTCGATTCTGCAAGACGCAAGCTATGCAGGAGCTGTAAGTACGTCAACCCATGGCGCAGGTCTTGTCGTGTCAACCGGGCACGCCGGCAGGCCCAGGAGGCTCTCGGGACCGGTGGGCGCTGCTGGACCAGGCCGATGCCCCTCGAGCGTTCGGCCTCGATGATCCGTCGTTTGCGGCGCTGCCCGCCCCTTCCGGCCCGTCCAGGCCCGGGCGGAGGGCGTGCGACTCCGGACGAGCTTGCTGGGGCGCGTGGTGAGCTGGAGACTTTCGCGACGGAGGTGTTCGAGCCGTTTGGGCGCACGGACCAGCGCCGGTGGGGGCAAATGGGTCCCACCGAAAGCTCTTCCCGTGCTCAGTTTGCCGCGCGGTCCGCCGTCAGATAGGCGATGACCATGTCGCCGAGCATCGCCCGATAGTGCTCCCGCTGGTCCGGTGCGATCAGATCGCGGCCGAACAGGGCGCCGAACGTATGGCGGTTGGAGACCCGGAAGAAGCAGAACGCGCTGATCATCGCGTGCAGGTCCACGGCGTCGACGTCGGCGGTGAACAGGCCTGACTTCCGGCCGGTCGCCAGGATCCGGCCGATCACGTCGAGCGCGGGCGAGCCGATGCTGTCCAGCTCCTCGGAGGTGACGATGTGTTCGGCCTCGTGGATGTTCTCGATGGTCACCAGGCGGATGAAGTCGGGGTGCGCCTCATGGTGGTCGAACGTCAGCTCGGCGAGCCGGCGGATGGCCGCGACCGGGTCCAGGTGCTCGACGTCCAACTCCTGCTCGGCCTGCCGGATCGCCGAGTAGGCGCGTTCCAGGACCGCTGTGAAGAGCCGCTCCTTGCCGCCGAAGTAGTAGTAGATCATCCGCTTGGTGGTGCTGGTGCGGGCGGCGATCTCGTCGACCCGGGCGCCCGCGAATCCGGCGCGGGAGAACTCCTGGGTCGCCACGTCGAGAATCTCGGCCTTGGTGCGGGCGGCGTCGCGGATGCGCCCCCCAGGTCGTGCCGGTTCTTCGACGCTGGTCATCGGGTTCCTTCGGGCGAGACGGTCGGTGCCCGCGATTCTAGAAGCAGGGCGCGGCGACGTGGGGTCGCCCAGGCTCCCTCTCCGTACGTCGCCCTCGCCACCGACGACGTGACCGACGCCGCCAGGCGCTTTCGCGCGGCGGGCGGCCGTCCGCCGGCGATGCCCGCGAACTACTACGACGACCTGGCGTCCTCGGACGCGCCGGAGCCCCGGCCACCGGGCCGGCCCGCCCGCCTCACCGGAGGTGTCGAGCGGGTCGGAGACCTGGTGCGCCGGGGCCCGGCCAGCGGGAGGACCCGGAGTCGCAGCCCTACAGGTCGAACTCGTGCGGCGACAGCTCGAGCGTGAAGCACGCCTCCCGCACGACGGCCTGCTCGGTCTTGTCGAAGTCGCCGTCGGCGCCGCCGATGACGATGCCGATCTGGATGACGGCGCGCGCTTCGGCGGGCTTCTTCTTCGCCTTGGCGATCTCCTGGAGGACACTGACCTTGCCGAAGGCGAAGTCGACGGTCAGCTTGTTCAGGTTCTCGTCGAAGCGGCGCTGGAGGTCAATGGCGTCGAAGTTCTGCAGCACCTCGTTCGTGGCGATGAGCTGGGCCACCCGCTGCCGCTCGGACGGGTCGATCGAGCCGTCCGCCGCGGCGACGAGCGCGCACATCGCCATGCTCGCGTCACGGAACGCGCCGCTCTTCAGATCGTTCTTCTTCGCCACGAGCTGGGTCTGCATCGTCGACGCGGACTCCTTGATGCGGTCCCACAGAGCCATCCCTTGTTCTTCGCAGGGAATCCCGGCTTTCAGGCCGGGCGGGAATGCGATCCTCGGCCGGAGGCGCGAAGCGCCGGAGATCACTGCGCTTGTGCGGTGACGGTCATGCCGGGCGCTTCTGGTTCTCGATGTAGTCCTTGACAATGCTCAGCGGTGCGCCGCCGCAGGACCCCGCGAAGTAGGACGGGGACCAGAACACCGAGCCGGTCCCGATCCGGTTGATCCGGCCGGTGTACTCCGCGCGCAGGTAGCGGGAGCTGACGCCTTTGAGGCCGTTGACGAGCTTGGACAGGGCGATCTTCGGCGGGTAGCGCACGAGCAGGTGGACGTGATCGCCTTCGTCGTTGAACTCCCGCAGTTCCGCGCCGAAGCTCTCGCACACATCGCGCATGATCTCCTCGCAGCGCGTCAGCATCTCGCCGTTGAAGATCTCCCGCCGGTACTTCGTGACGAGCACCAAGTGGGCGTGCAGGTGGCGGATTGCGTAATTTCCTCATTTCATATGAGGATCTGGTTCTTGATGGAGTGAGATACACCAAGATAGTAGGATCGAGCGAACTCGACCAGAGGGGGTGGGCTGGATGATCCGTGCGTACAAATTCCTCCTGCGGCCCACCGTCCGCCAGGGTCAGGCGCTGGGCGAGATGCTGCGGGACCACTGCTCCCTCTACAACGGGGCCTTGCAGGAACGCCGTGACGCCTACCGGCACGCCTCGAAGAGCACCGTCAGGTACGGGATGCAGTCCGCGCAGCTCAAGGAGATCCGGGCGTTCGACCCTGAGCGCCAGGGCCGCTGGTCGTTCTCCTCGCAGCAGACCACCTTGCGCCGCCTGGACAAGGCGATGCAGGCGTTCTTCCGCCGCGTCAAGGCTGGGCAGACGCCCGGTTACCCTCGCTTTCGTGGGGTGAACTGGTTCGACACGGTGGAGTTCCCGAAGGACGGGGACGGCTGCCGCTGGGACTCCACCCCGCACGACCCGGTCACCCGGGTCCGCTTCCAGGGCGTCGGCCATGTCAAGGTCAACCAGCACCGCCCGGTGGCCGGCAGGGTCAAGACGGTGGCGGTCAAGCGCGAGGGCCGTAAGTGGTTCGTCGTGCTCACCGCCGAACAGGACCAGCCGCAGCCGCTGCCCACGACCGGCAGCGTGCTCGGGATCGACCTGGGCATCGCGAACTTCCTCGCCGACTCCAACGGCGCCTTCGTGCCCAACCCGCGCCACGGCCGCCGTGCAACTGCGAAGCTCCAAGCCGCACAGCAGGCCCTGTCCAGGTTCCCCCGCTGCAAGGCCAAGGACCGCACCGGCAACCACCGGCGCGCGGTGGACAAGGTTGCCCAACTCCACGGCAAGGTACGCCGCCAGCGCCTCGACCACGCACACAAGAGCGCCCTCGACCTGGTCCGCGCACACGACTTCATCGCGCACGAAGACCTCAAGATCCGCAACATGAACAGGGCCCCCGCATCCAGGCCCGACCCCGGCCGGCCGGGCACCTTCCTGCCCAACGGGGCTGCCGCCAAGGCTGGGCTCAACAAGTCGATCGCCGATGCCGGTTGGGGGGTGTTCCTGACGATCCTGCACGCCAAGGCTGAGAGCGCCGGACGAGAAGTGATCGCCGTGGACCCCCGCAACACCTCCCGCACCTGCCCCGAATGCGGGCACACCGCCAAGGAGAACCGGCCCACCCGAGAAAAGTTCCACTGCGTCGCCTGCGGACATATTGCGCACGCCGACACCGTGGCAGCCACCAACGTTCTACGGGCCGGGCTGGTCCGTCGCGACGCCGACCCGGCGTAACGAGAAGCCCCCGGCTTCAGCCGGAGGAGGAGTCACACGTAGTCAAGAGTCCGGTCCGCCCGAGCGGGCGGACCGGAAACCTCTTCGGTTTCCACGGACCGGAAACCTCTTCGGCTTCTACAGCACGGTAGAAACTAGCGGACCGCGGCGGAAGTTCCCGATTCGTTCCACGTGGCGATCACCGGATCGCCGTGCTCGGTGGAGAGCCGACTGACGGTCCCGGTCGAGAGCTGGAACAGTCGCCCCGACTCGGCCGGCAGGCCCAGCCGGCGGGCCGTGAGGACACGCAGGAAGTGCGCGTGCGCCACCAGCACCACATCGCCGGGGTGGTTGCAGAGCGCGGCGTCCACCCGGGAGAGCACCCGGTCGGCGCGCACCCCCACTTCGCGAGGCGACTCTCCGGGGTGGCCGTCCGGGCCGGGCGGCACTCCGTCGTTCCACAGCACCCAGTCGGGCCGGGCCCGGTGGATGGCGATGGTGGTGATTCCCTCGTAGCCGCCGTAGTCCCACTCGTGCAGATCGGGATCGATCCGCGCGCCGGACAGCCCCGCGAGCTCGGCGGTCCGTACCGCACGGTCGAGGGGACTGGTGAGGACCTGGGCGAAGGAGTGCCCGGCGAAGAACGGCGCAAGGGACTTGGCCTGCTCCTCGCCGTGCCCGGTGAGCGGAAGATCGGTCCAGCTGGTGTGCTGTCCCGTCAGGGTCCACTCGGTCTCTCCGTGGCGGACCAGGATGAGATCGCCCATGTCCGTCCTACTTCGCCGACTCGACGGCGTGGCCGCCGAACTGGTTGCGCAGCGCCGCGATCATCTTCATCTGCGGCGAGTCGTCCTGGCGGGACGCGAAGCGCGCGAAGAGGGACGCGGTGATGGCGGGCAGCGGAACGGCGTTGTCGATGGCCGCCTCGACGGTCCAGCGGCCCTCGCCGGAGTCCTCCGCGTAGCCGCGCAGCTTGTCCAGGTGTTCGTCGCCGTCCAGGGCGTTGACCGCGAGGTCGAGCAGCCAGGAGCGGATGACGGTGCCCTCCTGCCAGGAGCGGAACACCTCACGCACGTCGGTGACCGAGTCGACCTTCTCCAGGAGCTCCCAGCCCTCGGCGTAGGCCTGCATCATGGCGTACTCGATGCCGTTGTGGACCATCTTGGAGAAGTGGCCCGCGCCCACCTTGCCGGCGTGCACGAAGCCGAAGTCGCCCTCCGGCTTGAGCGCGTCGAAGACCGGCCGCACCTTCTCGATGTTCTCGGCGTCGCCGCCGACCATCAGCGCGTAGCCGTTCTCCAGGCCCCACACGCCGCCCGAGACGCCGGCGTCGACGAAGCCGATGCCCTTGGCCGCCAGCTCCTCGGCGTGCTTCTCGTCGTCGGTCCAGCGGGAGTTGCCGCCGTCCACGACCGTGTCGCCGGCCTCCAGCAGGTCGCCGAGTTCGTCGATGACGGACTGGGTGGGGGCGCCGGCCGGCACCATCACCCAGACCACGCGCGGGCCTTCGAGCTTGCCCACGAGTTCGGCGAGGCTGTGCACGTCGGCGACGTCCGGATTGCGGTCGTAGCCTATGACGGTGTGCCCCGCGCGGCGTATCCGCTCGCGCATGTTGCCACCCATCTTGCCGAGACCGATGAGTCCGAGCTGCATGTTGTTCACTTTGTGGGGCTCCAGAGTGTGATGTAGATTACGTGCCTCGACATGCGAGAACCGGGCATGTTGCCGGGCAGGTTTCGACCCGGCTGGCGTTGATCGTTTAAGACCCGGCGGAATGTTGTTCCGCCGGGCTGTGTGAGCCACGAATCACCCTTGTTCGCAAGGGTGAGGATTCAATTCTTTCGGAGAGTGCGATACGCGGCCACGAGGGCGGCGGTGGAGGGGTCGAGGCCTCTCACGTCGGCGCCCTCGGTCAGCGCTGGTTCCACACGCTTGGCGAGCACCTTGCCGAGTTCGACGCCCCACTGGTCGAAGGAGTCGATGTTCCAGATCGCGCCCTGGACGAACACCTTGTGTTCGTAGAGGGCGATCAGCTGGCCGAGGACCGAGGGGGTCAACTCGCCCGCGAGGATGGTGGTCGTGGGGTGGTTGCCCTCGAACGTCTTGTGCGGCACCAGCTCCTCGGGCACCCCCTCGGCGCGTACCTCGTCGGGGGTCTTGCCGAAGGCCAGCGCCTGCGTCTGGGCGAAGAAGTTCGCCATCAACAGGTCGTGCTGCGCCGCCAGTTCGTCGCTCAGCTCATCCACCGGGTTGACGAAGCCGATGAAGTCGGCGGGGATCAGCTTCGTGCCCTGGTGGATCAACTGGTAGTAGGCGTGCTGGCCGTTGGTGCCGGGCGTGCCCCACACCACCGGGCCGGTCTGCCACTCGACCGGACGGCCGTCACGGTCCACGGACTTGCCGTTGGACTCCATGTCGAGCTGCTGGAGATAGGCGGTGAACTTGGACAGGTAGTGCGAGTACGGCAGCACGGCGTGCGACTGCGCGTCATGGAAGTTGCCGTACCAGACACCCAACAGACCGAGCAGCAAAGGCGCGTTCGCCTCCGCCGGAGCGGTACGGAAGTGCTCGTCGACCAGGTGGAAACCGTCGAGCATCTCGCGGAACCTGTCCGGGCCGATCGCGATCATCAGCGAGAGGCCGATCGCCGAGTCGTAGGAGTAGCGTCCGCCGACCCAGTCCCAGAACTCGAACATGTTGGCCGTGTCGATCCCGAAGTCGGAGACCTTCTCGGCGTTCGTCGACAGCGCCACGAAGTGCCGCGCCACCGCCTTCTCCTCACCGAGCCCCGCCAGCAGCCAGGCGCGCGCGGAGGTGGCGTTGCTGATCGTCTCGATCGTGGTGAACGTCTTGGATGCGACGATGAACAGCGTCTCCGCCGGGTCCAGGTCCCGCACGGCCTCGTGCAGATCCGCGCCGTCCACGTTCGACACGAACCGCACGGTCAGCGAGCGGTCCGTGAACGAGCGCAGCACCTCGTACGCCATCGCCGGACCGAGGTCCGAGCCGCCGATGCCGATGTTGACGACGTTCTTGATGCGCTTGCCGGTGTGCCCGGTCCACTCGCCCGAGCGGATCCGCTCCGCGAAGCCCGCCATCCTGTCGAGGACCGCGAGCACGGCCGGCACCACGTTCTCCCCGTCGACCTCGACGACCGCGTCCCGCGGCGCCCGCAGCGCGGTGTGCAGCACCGCCCGGTCCTCGGTCACATTGATCTTCTCGCCCCGGAACATCGCGTCCCGCAGCCCGAACACATCGGTGGCGGTGGCCAGTTCCTGGAGCAGAGCCAGCGTCTCGTCGGTGATCAGATGCTTGGAGTAGTCGATCCGCAGGTCGCCGACCTGCACGACATAGCGCTCGGCGCGGGCCGGGTCGGCGGCGAACAGCTCACGCAGCCGCGGGTGGAGCAGCGCGGTCGCGCGGTGGTCCTCCAGGGCCACCCACTCGGGACGCCGGGTGGGCTTGGGGTAGTCAGACATGACGGGGGGTCTCCTTGGGGGCCTCGCCGCGCAGGGCGATGGCGTACATCTCGTCCGCGTCGAGGCGCCGCAGTTCCTCGGCGATCAGTTCGGAGGTGGAGCGCACCTTCAGCGCGAGGGTGCGGGAGGGCTGACCGGGCAGGGACAGCGTCGCCAGCGGGCCTTCGGGGCGGTCGATCACGATCTCGCCGTTGTCCGTGCCGAGCCGGACGGCGGTCACCACGGGGCCCGCGGTGACGACGCGTTCGGTCTTGACCTGGAGGCGGGCCTCCAGCCAGCGGGCCAGCAGTTCGGCGCTCGGGTTCTGCGCCTCGCTCTCGACGGTCGCCGAGATCACCTTCGTACGGGCCTGGTCGAGGGCCGCCGCCAGCATCGAGCGCCACGGCGTCAACCGGGTCCACGCCAGGTCGGTGTCGCCCGGCGCGTAGGACGCGGCGCGGGCGTCGAGCGCCTCGAGCGGGGCCTCGACGGCGTACATGTCGGTGATCCGGCGCTGCGCGAGGGCGCCCAGCGGGTCCTTGACCGGGGTGTCGGGCGCGTCCACCGGCCACCAGACGACGACCGGGGCGTCCGGCAGCAGCAGTGGCAGGACCACCGAGTCGGCGTGGTCGGTGACATCGCCGTACGTGCGCAGGACGACCGTCTCGCCGGTGCCCGCGTCGGAGCCGACGCGCACCTCGGCGTCCAGGCGGGAGTTGGTGCGGTCGCGCGGGGTGCGGACGACACGCCTGATGACCACCAGGGTGCGCGAGGGGTGTTCGCGGGAGGCCTCCTCGGCCGCCTTGAGCGCGTCGTACGCGTTCTCCTCGTCGGTGACGATGACCATCGTCAGGACCATGCCCACGGCGGGGGTGCCGATGGCACGGCGCCCCCGTACGAGTGCCTTGTTGATCTTGCTTGCCGTGGTGTCGGTCAGGTCGATCTTCATGGCCTGCGCCAGCTCCGTTCGTCTCGTGCGAGCATCTCGTCGGCTTCCTTCGGGCCCCAACCGCCCGAGGGGTACTGCGCGGGCTTGCCGTGCGCGTCCCAGTACCCCTCGATCGGGTCGAGGATCTTCCAGGACTCTTCCACCTCCTGGTGACGGGGGAAGAGATTGGCGTCGCCGAGCAGGACATCCAGGATCAGCCGCTCGTACGCCTCCGGGCTGGACTCGGTGAACGACTCGCCGTACGCGAAGTCCATGGTGACGTCCCGGATCTCCATCGAGGTACCCGGCACCTTGGATCCGAAGCGCACCGTCATGCCCTCGTCGGGCTGGACGCGGATGACGATCGCGTTGGCGCCGAGTTCCTCGGTGGCCGTGGAGTCGAACGGGGAGTGCGGGGCGCGCTGGAAGACCACCGCGATCTCCGTGACCCGTCGGCCGAGGCGCTTGCCCGTCCTGAGGTAGAACGGGACGCCCGCCCAACGGCGGTTGTCCACCTGGAGTTTGACGGCCGCGTAGGTGTCGGTCGTCGACCGGGGGTCGATGCCGTCCTCCTGGAGGTAGCCGCGCACCCTCTCGCCGCCCTGCCAGCTCGCCGCGTACTGGCCGCGCACGGTGTGCTCGCCCAGGTTCTCCGGCAGCTTGACCGCCTTGAGGACCTTGAGCTTCTCGGCGAGCAGCGACTCGGCGTCGAAGGCGGCCGGCTCCTCCATGGCGGTCAGCGCCATCAGCTGGAGGAGGTGATTCTGGATCACGTCCCGGGCGGAGCCGATGCCGTCGTAGTAACCGGCCCGGCCGCCGATACCGATGTCCTCGGCCATCGTGATCTGGACGTGGTCGACGTACGACCGGTTCCAGACGGGCTCGTACATCTGATTGGCGAAGCGGAGCGCCAGGATGTTCTGGACGGTCTCCTTGCCGAGGTAGTGGTCGATACGGAACACCTGGTCCGGGTCGAACACGTCGTGCACGATTCTGTTCAGCTCGCGCGCGCTCGCCAGGTCGTGGCCGAACGGCTTCTCGATGACGGCGCGCCGCCAGGAACCCTGCGGAGCGTCGGCCAGCCCGTGCTTCTTGAGCTGCTGGACGACCTTCGGGAAGAACTTCGGCGGTACGGAGAGGTAGAAGGCGTAGTTGCCGCTGGTGCCCCGGGAGGCATCCAGCTCCTCGACGGACGCGCGCAGTTGCTTGAACGCCGCGTCGTCGTCGAAGTCGCCCGGGATGAACCGCATGCCTTCGGCGAGCTGCTGCCAGACCTCCTCGCGGAACTCGGTCCGCGCGTGCTCGCGCACCGAGTCGTGCACCACCTGCGCGAAGTCCTGGTCCTCCCACTCACGACGGGCGAACCCGAGGAGCGAGAAGCCCGGCGGCAGCAGACCGCGGTTGGCGAGGTCGTACACGGCCGGCATCAGCTTCTTGCGGGACAGGTCGCCGGTGACACCGAAGATGACCAGACCGGAGGGGCCCGCGATCCGGGGGAGCCGGCGGTCGCGCGGGTCGCGCAGCGGGTTGTCCCAGTCGGGTGCCGGGACGCCGAGCGCCCCGGCGAGGGCCTCGGGCGTCAGACCGCCCGGTTCCACGGCCGCGTCACCCGATCCCTGCGGCGCGGTGGCCGCACCCTGCGGGTTGCCGTCGGAAAGCGCCTCACCCTTGGTCATTCCCCCTCAACTCCCTTGCCGCGCAGCGAGGTCGCCACCGCGTCGAGAAGATCTTCCCAGGCCGCCTCGAACTTCGAGACGCCCTCGTCCTCCAGCTGCCCGACGACCTCGTCGTAGGAGATCCCGAGCGCTTCGACCGCGGCCAGATCGGTACGGGCCCGGTCGTAGCCGCCGGTCACCGCATCGCCGTGGATGTCGCCGTGGTCGGCGGTGGCGTTCAGCGTCCCCTCGGGCATGGTGTTGACCGTGCCCGGTGCGACCAGTTCGTCGACGTACAGGGTGTCCTTGTACGCGGGGTCCTTGACGCCTGTGGAGGCCCACAGGGGACGCTGCTTCTGGGCTCCGGAGGACGCGAGGGCCGTCCAGCGGGCGCCGCCTTCCGCCGAGCCGTCGGCGGAGCCGAACACGCCCTCGTACGCCTCGTAGGCGAGTCGCGCGTTGGCGAGGGCCGCCCTGCCCTTGAGCGCGAGGGCCTCGTCCGTGCCGATCTTCGCGAGCCGCTTGTCGATCTCGCTGTCGACCCGGGAGACGAAGAAGGAGGCGACGGAGTGGATGCCGGCGAGGTCGATGCCTGCGGCCTGCGCCCGCTCCAGGCCCGCAAGATAGGCGTCCATGACCGCGCGGTAGCGCTCCAGGGAGAAGATCAGCGTGACGTTGACGCTGATGCCGAGGCCGATGACCTCGGTGATCGCCGGGAGGCCGGCCTTCGTCGCCGGGATCTTGATCATCACGTTCGGGCGGTCGACCAGCCAGGAGAGCTGCCTGGCCTCGGCGATCGTCGCGGCCGTGCGGTGGGCCAGCCGGGGGTCGACCTCGATGGAGACGCGGCCGTCGCGGCCGCCGGTCGCCTCGAACACCGGGCGCAGGATGTCGGCGGCGGCGCGCACGTCCGCGGTCGTCATCATGCGGACGGCCTCGTCGACCGTCACCCCGCGCACGGCGAGGTCGGCCAGCTGCTGCTCGTATCCCTCGCCGGAGCCGATGGCGGCCTGGAAGATGGACGGGTTGGTGGTCACGCCCACCACATGGCGGGTGGCGACGAGTTCGGCCAGATTGCCGGACGCGATCCGCTTGCGGGAGAGGTCGTCGAGCCAGATGGAGACGCCTTCGTCGGAGAGGCGCTTCAGGGTTGCCGCGGTCGCGGTCGCTTCGGTCACAGTGATCATCTTCCTTCGTGCGAACGGATCAACCGCGCAGGGCGGCAATGGATTCCCGCGCGGCGGCGGCGACGTTCTCGGCGGTGAAGCCGAACTCGGCGAACAGTGTCCCGGCGTCGGCGGAGGCGCCGAAGTGCTCCAGCGAAACGATGCGTCCCGCGTCGCCGACGTACCGGTACCAGGTCAGACCGATCCCGGCCTCGACCGCCACGCGGGCCTTCACGGACGGCGGAAGGACGCTCGCCCGGTACTCCGCGGACTGCTCCTCGAACCACTCGACGGACGGCATCGACACCACGCGGGTACCCACACCTTCGGCTTCGAGCTGCTCGCGCGCAGCGACGGCGAGCTGCACCTCCGAGCCGGTCGCGATCAGGACGACGTCCGGGGTTCCGGTGGAGGATTCCAGCAGCACGTAACCGCCGCGCGCCGCCTCGGAGTTGGCCGCGTAGGTCGGGACGCCCTGACGGGTGAGCGCGAGACCGTGCGGGGCCGGGTTCGTGGCGTGCCGCCTGAGGATCTCGGCCCAGGCGATCGCCGTCTCGTTGGCGTCGGCCGGGCGGACGATGTTCAGGCCGGGGATGGCGCGCAGCGAGGCGAGGTGCTCGACCGGCTGGTGCGTCGGGCCGTCCTCGCCGAGGCCGATCGAGTCGTGCGTCCAGACGTACGTCACCGGGAGCTGCATCAGCGCGGACAGCCGGACGGCGTTGCGCATGTAGTCGGAGAACACCAGGAAGGTGCCGCCGTAGATACGGGTGTTGCCGTGCAGCGCGATGCCGTTCATCTCCGCGGCCATCGAGTGCTCGCGGATACCGAAGTGCACGGTGCGGCCGTACGGGTCGGCCTCCGGCAGCGGGTTGCCCTCGGGGAGGAAGGAGGACGTCCTGTCGATCGTGGTGTTGTTCGAGCCGGCCAGGTCGGCCGAGCCGCCCCACAGTTCGGGGAGTACGGCGCCGAGCGCCTGGAGGACCTTGCCGGAGGCGGCGCGGGTGGCGACGGACGTGCCCTCCTCGAACACCGGCAGCGCGGTCTCCCAGCCCTCGGGCAGCTGGCCGGCGACGATCCGGTCGAAGAGCTTCGCGTTCTCGGGCCGCTCGGCGCGCCACGCGCCGATCTGCTTGTCCCAGGCGGCGTGCGCCTCGGCGCCCCGGTCGAGGGCCTGGCGGGCGTGGGCCAGCACCTCGGCGTCGACCTGGAACGTCTGCTCCGGGTCGAAGCCCAGGATCCGCTTGGTGGCGGCGATCTCCTCGGCGCCCAGCGCCGAGCCGTGCGAGGCCTCGGTGTTCTGCGCGTTCGGGGCGGGCCAGGCGATGATCGTGCGCATCGCGATGATGGAGGGGCGCCCGGTCTCGGCCCGCGCCGCCTCGAGCGCCGCGTGCAGCGCGTGGACGTCGATGTCGCCGCCGAGCGCGGGCTCGATCCGCTGCACGTGCCAGCCGTACGCCTCGTAGCGCTTGAGCACGTCCTCGGAGAAGGCGGTCGCCGTGTCGCCCTCGATGGAGATGTGGTTGTCGTCGTAGAGGAAGACGAGGTTGCCGAGCTTCTGGTGGCCCGCGAGCGAGGAGGCCTCGGCGGAGATGCCCTCCTCCAGGTCGCCGTCGGAGACGATCGCCCAGATGGTGTGGTCGAAGGGGGACTCGCCCGCGGGGGCCTCGGGGTCGAAGAGGCCGCGTTCGTAGCGGGCGGCCATCGCCATGCCCACCGCGTTGGCGGCACCCTGGCCGAGCGGCCCTGTCGTCGTCTCCACGCCCGCGGTGTGCCCGTACTCGGGGTGACCGGGCGTCTTGGACCCGTGGGTGCGGAACGCCTTCAGATCGTCGAGTCCGAGTTCATAGCCTGACAGGAAGAGCTGCGTGTAGAGGGTCAGCGAGGTGTGGCCGGGGGAGAGGACGAAGCGGTCGCGGCCGGTCCACTCCGGATCGGCAGGGTCGTGACGCATCACCTTCTGAAAGAGCGTGTACGCCGCCGGGGCCAGACTCATCGCGGTTCCGGGGTGACCGTTGCCGACCTTCTGCACGGCGTCGGCGGCCAGAATGCGGGCGGTGTCGACGGCGCGGCGGTCGAGCTCGGTCCAGGTGACTCCGTCGGAGCTCTGCGTACTCATCTTCAAGAAGTCCTCACGGGATGGGCGCTGACTGGGTCTCTGCGTTCAAACCTAAAAGTCAGACTTTTGCTGGGGAAGGTGCCCGTGTGTCAGCCTTCGGTGAAAGTGGGACACGCAGGGTCGTGGCGAGCCGACGCGAGAAGGACATGGCAGACAGAACCACCCAAGGCGGCACCGGGAGCGATGGCGGCCAGGACGGGATCAGGACGTTTCCGTTCCCGGCCGATCTGAGCCTGTCCGGCGTGGGCATGCAGGTCGGTGCGATGGGGACCGGGCGCACCTGGCACGCGGACGCTCCACTGGAACGCGTGCACCGCATCGACTTCCACGTCGTGATGCTCTTCCACGAGGGCCCCGTCCGGCACATGATCGACTTCGCCGAGTACGAGGCCCGCGCGGGCGACATCCTGTGGATCCGGCCCGGCCAGGTGCACCGCTTCTCCAGCACCGACCGCTACCGCGGCACCGTGCTGACCATGCAGCCCGGCTTCCTTCCCCGCGCGACCGTCGAGGCGACCGGCCTCTACCGCTACGACCTGCCTCCGCTGCTGCGCCCGGATGCGGGCCGGCTGGCCGCCCTGGAGTACTCGCTCGCCCAGCTGGAGCGCGAGTACGTCGACACGACCACGCTGCCGCTCAGCCTGCACACCTCGGTGCTGCGGCACTCGCTCACGGCGTTCCTGCTGCGCCTAGCGCATCTCGCGGCGAGCTCCGCCGAGGCGGCCCGCGAGCACACGGACACCACCTTCACCCGCTTCCGGGACGCGGTCGAGAAGGACTTCGCCGTCAACCACAGCGTCAGCGCATACGCCGACACCCTCGGATACTCGCGCCGCACCCTGGTCCGCGCGGTGCGCGCCGCCACCGGTGAGACACCGAAGGGGTTCATCGACAAGCGGGTGGTCCTGGAGGCCAAGCGGCTCCTCGCCCACACGGACATGCCGATCGGACGCATCGGGGTCGCCGTCGGCTTCCCGGACGCGGCCAACTTCTCGAAGTTCTTCCACCAGCACACGGGGGCGACCCCGGTGGCCTTCCGGGCCGAACTGCGCTGAGAGGGGCGGACCTCGTGGGTCCGCCCCTCGATCAGCTGTCCGGCCGGCCGGACGGCCGTGGATCACCGCCGTCCGGTGCCGGGTGGCTGCCCGGTCGGGCCTGGGGTGATCATCCGTCGGTTCGCCTGTCGGCGGCCGAAGGCGCGGCCGTCGAGGTCCCGGCCGCCGGAATCCCGGCGGCCCGGGGCTCAGTGCCCGAAGTCGAACCAGTTGACGTTCACGAAGTCCGCGGGCTGGCCGCTGGTGAAGGTCAGATAGACGTCGTGGGTTCCGGTGACGGAGCTCATGTTCGCGGGCACGGTCCTCCAGGACTGCCAGCCACCGGTGTTGCCGAGCGCGAAGCTGCCGACCGGAGTGCTCGTACGGCTGTCGAGGCGCACCTCGACCAGGCCGCTGACCCCGCTCGCCGCGCCGCTCGCGACCCGGCCGTAGAACTGGGTGGCCGCCGCGGAGCCGAAGTTGACGCCCTTGTAGAGCGCGTAGTCGCCGTTCGCGAGCGAGGCGATGTTCTGGCCGCCACCGGTGTCCGTGGTGGTCTCGGTGCCGACGCCCGCCTGCCCGTCGTACGACTCCGCCTGAATGGCGCTGTACGCGTCACGGTTGCCGGTGGGCGGCGGAGTGGTGCCGCCACCGCCACCGCCGGCGGACTGGAGCACCTGCACGTAGTCGACGACGAGCGGGTGGCCGGGCACCGTGCCGCTGTCCGGACCGCCGCCGAAGGCGCCCGGGAAACCGCCGCCCATCGCGACGTTCAGGATCATGAAGTAGCCGTGGTTGGTGGCGTTCGCCCAGGTGGTCGCGTCGACCTGGTTCGCCTTCACCGTGTGGAAGTTGACGCCGTCGAGGTAGAAGCGGATCTCCTCGGGGCTCGTCGACTTGTCCCACTCCATCGCGTACGTGTGGAAGCCGGCCTGGCACGTCGTCCCGGTGCAGGGGGTGTTGTTGCCGATGCCGCTGGTCTCGTTGCACGGGCCACCCGGGTTGGTGCCGCAGTGCATCGTGGCCCACTCGGTGTTGAGGCCCTGGACGTTCTCCATGATGTCCAGTTCGCCGACGCCCGGCCAGTTCTGGTAGTTGCCGCGGTAGGGCGCGCCCAGCGCCCAGAAGGCGGGCCAGTAGCCCTTGGCGGCGGCGCCGGTCACGTTCGGCATCTGCAGCCGCGACTCGATGCGGAGCTTGCCCCCGGCGGGCGGCTGGAAGTCGGTGCGCGTTGTCTCGATGCGACCCGAGGTCCAGTTGCCCGAGGCGTCGCGGCGCGGGGTGATCAGCAGATTGCCGCTGCCGTCCAGGGCGACGTTGTTGGTGCTGGAGGTCATCGTCTCGACCTCGCCGGTACCGAAGTTGGCGGGCCCGCCGGGGTAGCTGGTGCCCGTCGTGTACTGCCAGTTGGCGGTGTTGACGCCACTTCCGGCGGCCCCGTTGAAGTCGTCGAGGAAGACCTGGGACCAGCCGGTGGGGGGTGTGGGGGCGGACGCGTTCGCGGGCAGGGTGGCCGCGGTGGCGGCGACGGCCGCCAGGCTCAGCGTGCTGAACACGGCGATGAGCACGCGCCGGACGGAGCCGCGTCTGGGTGTGCCGGAAGTTTCACTCATGGGTGCCTCTTCGCGTACGGAGTGTGGGGTGCGCGGGTGGGGGTGTGAGAGCGCTCCCATGGCCAGTTGAGAGCGCTCTCACAGCAGCTGCGCGGCCAATGTGCTCTCTGTCACTCCGGTCGTCAAGAGGTGAAGCCGAGAAAGTCCTTTCGCTGCAGGGGAGTTCACGCCGTGAAAGAAGGGGCCACTTCGAACGAGCCTGCCCGTGTGGCCAGTTGGAGCCCGTCTTCGGGTGCGGCCGTCAAAGGGCGCTCCCGGCCGTCCAGTCGGCCCACGACAGGTTCCAGCCGTTCAGGCCGTTCGACGCGCCGACGGTCCGCTCGCCCGAGTTCTGGACGACCACCACGTCACCGAGCATCGAGCTCTCGTAGAACTTGTAGCCCGGCACGGAGCTGTCGTTCGCGCCCTTCGTGTCGTGCAGGCCGATGCAGCCGTGGCTGGTGTTGCTGCTGCCGAAGACCGAGGCCGAGGCCCAGTAGTTGCCGTGGATGAAGGTGCCGGAGGTGGTCAGGCGCTGAGCGTGCGGCACGTCCGCGATGTCGTATTCGTCGCCGAGCCCGACCGTCGAGGACTCCATCCGGGTCTCCTTGAACCGCTCGCTGATCACCATGATCCCGGACCAGGTGGTGTGGTCCGCGGCGCCGCCGCTGACCGGGTAACTCGCGAGGCTCGCCCCGTCCCGCTCGACCGTCATGGTCTTCTTCGCGAGGTCGATGGTGCTCACCTGGCGGCGGCCGATGTGGAAGGTGACGTCCTTGGACTGGACGCCGTAGACGCCGTCCGTTCCCTCGACGTCCTTGAGGCGCAGGCTCAGCGTGATCTTCGTGCCCGCCGCCCAGTACTGCGCGGGACGGAAGTCGAGCCGGGTGTTCCCGAACCAGTGACCGACCACCTCGACCGCCGGCTCCGCCGTCACCGTGATGGCCTTTTCGACGGCCGCCCGGTCCGTCACGGCCTTCGTGAAGTTGATCGACACGGGCATGCCCACGCCGGAGGTCGAATTCGCCTCGGGCGTGAAATAGCCCGCGAACGTCTCGCCGGGGGACTTCGTGACGAAGGTCGCGGTGTGCTCCGCGGCGCCCTCCGCTTTTGCCGTGACCGTGTATTTGGTGCCCGAGTACGGATTCCTGGCGGACGTCCACCGCGTACGGTCGTCGTTGAAGGATCCGGCCAGAGTGGAACCGTCATTGCCGGACACCTCGACCGTGGACAGCGTGCCGTCCGCCACGGAAACCTCGACGGGGCCGGTGAAGTCGGCCTTCTTCGTGCCGTCGGCGGGGGAGACCGTGACGGTCGGCGTCCTCACCTGGGACTTTGCCTTCGTCTCGGCCACGGTGCCGCCGCTCGCCGTCGAGGCCTTCCCCTCGGCGGCGTCCGCCGGGTCGCCGCATCCGCTCAGCGCGAGAGCCGGTACGGCGGCGCCGAAGGACGCGAGGATTCCCCGCCGCGACCAGGCAGGACGCCCCGGACGAGGCCCCGGCCGTCCCGGGGCCCCTGGCGCGTACTCGGGCCGATTCGATATCTCAGGGACGCCCACGGAACGCCTTTCCTCGGTTCTTCGCTCACCACCACTGCGGGTGCATCCTGCGCGACTTCCATGGGTTGATTCTTTGAATCCGGCTGCTCCAACCTGAGATTCCGGTGAAGACGCCCGGAGAGACGGCCTGAATCCACGGTTGCCGGGCCGCCTCGGATTGTGAACAGAGTATGAAGCGCCTTACCGGATCCCTGAGTTTTTCCGTGAGATCCCCTTCCGCGAGCCCTTTTCGGCCCTTTCGGTCGCACGAGTGAAGGAGTAGTTCCGCTTGCCGCTTCCGCCACAAACCACGCCGGAGGTATCCGTGAATCCAGCCCGTGAGCGGCACACCGTGGCCATCGTCGGAGCGGGCGCCGCCGGCACGCTCACCGCCGTGCAGCTGTGCGAGACGGCGGCCCGCCGCCGCACCCCCCTCGATCTCGTCCTTGTCGACCCCGCCCCCGAGGCCGGACGCGGCACCGCCTACGCCACCACCGATCCCCGGCACCGGCTGAACGTGCCCGCCGGCGGAATGAGTTGCTACCCCGACGACCCCGGCCACTTCACCCGCTGGCTGTGCCGGCACGGCGAACCCACCGTCAGAGGAACCGACTTCGCCACCCGCTACCGCTACGGCGCCTACCTCGCCGACACTCTGGCCCAGGCGATCGTCCACGCCCACGGCACCGTCGCCGTACACCGGCTGCGGACCAGGGCGGACGGCTGCGCCCCTGCCCCGGACGGCAGGCTCGAGCTCCGACTCGCCGACGGGGAAAGCCTGTTCGCCGACAGCGCGGTCCTCGCCACCGGACCGGCGGCCACTACCGGCGACTGGGCCCCGTCCGGACTCCGCACCTCCGAACGGTTCATCGGGTCGCCCTGGGCGCCGGGAGCCCTCGACGGGCCGCTCACCGAACCGGCCGCAGCTCTCGCGGAGGGCGGCCCGGGGGATGGCGTGAGGGACGGCGTGCGTGCCGATGTCCTGCTGGTGGGCACGGGGCTCACCGCCGTCGACCTCGCACTCAGCCTCGACCGTCCCGGGCGCACCGTGCACGCGCTCTCCCGCACGGGACTGCTGCCGCAGCCGCACGCGCTGAGCCCCGCCCCGGCGATGGCCGCACCCGAAGGGCTCGACGCGCCGACCCTGTCCACGCTGCGCCGGGCCGTCTACCGCCACATCGGCCGCGCCGTGCGCGCCCATGGCGACTGGCGCCCCGCGCTCGACAGCCTGCGCCCCCACACCGCGCGCCTGTGGCGCAGCCTCACACCCGAGGAACGTGCCGCGTTCCTGCGGCGGGAGGGCGCGCTGTGGAACACCCACCGGCACCGGATGGCACCGACGACGGCCGAGTCGGTGGCCCGCGCCCGCACGGCCCGGCGTCTGCGCGTCCACACCGGCAGGATCACCGACGCCGTCGCCCGGCCCGACGGCTGCGTGCTGCTCACGCTCTCCAACGGCGCGCGCATCACGGTCGGTTGGGTGATCGACTGCACCGGACCGGGGCCGCGCCCCGAAGACCCCCTGTGGCGCTCGCTGTTCGACACGGGCGCCGCCGTGCCCGGCCCGCTCGGCCTGGGCGTCGCCACCCGCGACGGCCGGCTCCTCGACGCCGAGGGCCGGGCCCCACTGCCGGTGTTCACCCTCGGCGCCCCGCGCCGCGGGGAACTCTGGGAGACGACGGCCGTCCCCGAGATCCGCGTCCAAGCCGCCGACCTGGCAGCGGAGTTGCTCGCACCACTGACTCCGCGGCCACGCCCCGCGCGCCGTCGGCCCGTCGACGCGCACGGGCTCCCGCTGTCCACCCACGCCGAGGCGGCGGCCGCCCACCGCACCGGCCTCGAACGGGTCCTCAAGGTCAGGGCCGGCGCCGAGGACGCCTTCACGCGCGCCGTCGCCCTCGACCCCGGCTTCGCGCTCGGGCACGCGGCCCTCGCCCTGCTCGGCCATGAGTGCGGCGCGGACGTCGACGTACCGCGGGCGCTGGCCGACGCGCAGCGCTGCGCGCGGGAACGGGCCGACGAACGCGAGCGCTCCTTCGTCGACGTGGTGACCCGCCGCGTGCACGGCGACTCCCCGGACGGAGGCGCCGGTGCTCTGCTCGGGCACCTCGCCGCGCACCCCGCCGACGCGCTGGCGCTCGCCGCCGCCGTGCCCACCATCGCCTTCTCCGGCATCAACGACCTCGACTCGGCCTACGCGTTGAGCCTGGTCGAGCGCACCTCGCCCGCTTACGACGGCCACTGGTTCCCCGCCTCGCTCCTCGCCTTCCTCCGCCAGGAACAGGGCCGCTACGACGAGTCCGCCGAGTTGGCCGGAGGCGCACTTGCCGCGGAACCGGCCTCCGGACACGCCGTGCACGCACTCGCGCACGTCCACTACGAGTCCGGGGCCCACGAGACGGGCCGCGACTGGCTGGACGTCTGGCTGTCGGGGCACGGACGCGGCGCGGTCCACCGGGCGCATTTCTCCTGGCACATCGCCCTGCACGAACTGGCCCTGGACGATCCCGCCGCCGTCCGCAGACGCTGGTTCGCCCAGCTCGCCCCGGGGCGGGTGACGGGCGTACGGGCCCTGGTCGACTCGGGATCGCTGCTGTGGCGGGCCCGGCTCAGCGACAGCTGGCAGGGGCGGGTACCGGCGGCGGACGTCCTCGACCATGTCGCCCGCGAGATCGTGGAACGGCCCGCGACCGCCTTCACCGCGCTGCACGCGGCGGTCGCCCTCACCGGCGCCGGTGACCTCGCGGCGCTGCGTCGGCTGCGCGACCACGCCGCCGGGGCCGACCCCGTGCAGCGCGAGGTCGTCGTCCCCCTCTGCGAGGCCTTCGCCGCCCTCGTCGAGGAACGCTTCCACGAAGCCGCCCGGGGACTGGACGCGCTCCTCCCCGTTCTCGGCAGGGTCGGCGGCAGCGCGGCCCAGCGCGAGGTCGTCGAGGAGACGCTGCTGTACGCCCTGGTCGCGGCGGGCCGCTGCGAGGCGGCCCGGCGCCTCCTGGACACCCGCCTCGACCGGAGCCATTCCCCCCGGGACCGCCGGTTGCTGGCCGCGCTGACCGATTGAGGGGTGACGCGTGACCGGCCGGCGGGGTTGCGTCGCCCGGTCGCGGGACGGCAACGGCGCCGGGCCGGCTGAAGCGGGCCGGTACCCGCCATCGGTGACGGGCGCCGGCCGCCTCGGTTGCTTCTGCTGCTGGGGTGGAGTGGTGGGGGTGGGGCGGGTGTTCTTGCCCGCGCTCGGGTGAGGCGTGTGGGCCCGTGTCCGCCATCGGTGATGGGCGCCGGATCGCCTCGGTTCGCTCCCGCCACCGGAATGGAGTGGTTGGGGGCAGGCCCACGCTTTGCCCGCGGTCCGCGTCAGGCGTGTGGCTCCGTCCGGGCCGTCGGGCGCCAGCCGAGGGCCCGGGAGATTCCGCGGGCCGCCAGTCGTATCGCCGGGATCAACGCCGGTACCTGCGCGCCGGCCTGGGGCACGACGAGCGACACGGCCGCGACGACGTTTCCGTCAGTGCCGCGCACCGGCGCGGCCACCGACAGGGCGTCGTCGGTCACCTGACGGGTGCTCACCGCGACTCCTGTACGCCGGACTTCGGCCAGAGCGCGCCGCAGGCGGGCGGGATCGGTGATGGTGTACGGCGTGTAGGCGACCAACGGCCCGGCGCAGTAGGCGTCCTGGAACGCCGGCTGCGCGTGTGCGAGCAGCGCGAGCCCGACGCCCGTCGCGTGCAGCGGCCAGCGGGCACCCACCTGAATGCGTACGCCGACGGACGAACGCCCGGCGATCCACTCGATGTAGACGACCTCGGCGCCGTCGCGGACCGCCAACTGGACGTTCTCGTGCGTCGCTTCGTACAGGTCCTCCAGGTACGGCAGGGCGACCTGGCGCAGCGCGAGCCCGCGCGGGGCGAGCGCCGCGACCTCCCACAGGCGCAGACCGACGTGGTAGACGCCGTCCGCGTCCCGCTCCAGCGCGCCCCACTCGGTGAGCGCGGCCACCAGCCGGTGGGCGGTCGTGAGGCTGAGGCCGGCCCGGCGGCTGATGTCCGTCAGGGACAGCGCCGTGTGCTCGTGGTCGAAGGCGGCGAGCACGGCGAGGAGGCGGCCGGGAGCGGACAGGGCGGTCATGAGTTCAGTTCGGTGTCCGCGATCCGTTGCAGCAGCGCGTGCAGGGTCTCCCGCTCGGCGGGATCCAGGGGCTGGAGCAGGTCGTTCGTCACGCGCAGCCCGGCCTCGTCCGTGTCGCGCAGGAAGGCGCGGCCGTCCGAGGTGAGAACGACGATCCGGCTGCGGCGGTCGTCGGGAGAGGGCCTGCGCTCCGCGAAGCCGAGCTTCTCCAGGTCGTCGACGAGCCCGACGATCGCGCTCGGGTCGTAGCCGAGCCGTGAACTCAGCTCCCGCTGCAACGCGCCCTTCGAGGTGGCGAGGAACCGCAGCAGCGCGTAGTGGCGCAGCCGCAGTCCGGACTCCTGGAGGAAGACGTTGAACAACTGGCCCGAGCGCAGGCCCAGCCGGTACAGCAGATAGCCGGTGTCCGCGTGCAGGCCGCGCATCCACGGCTCCTCGGCGTCGATGGGGACGGGGCCCCGGGGGTGTTCTGCGGCGCGCCGCTGACCTGCGATGACGGGCTCCCTGGGGCCTGGCCCCGGGCGGGGGCGGTTCGGACGTACGAACTCAGCATGTTGTATGGGTCGGACGACAACAACTATTGACGTCGACAATCATTGCTCCTGGCTTCGATCTCGTCGCAGCACCGCTTCCGTCTCGTAGCCACCCGCTGCGGCGTCACAGCCGTACCCGCTGCGCGTCCGCAGTCGTGGCCGCTGTAGACGCGAGGCCGACTCCGGCGGGCAGCCGCGCTCCGGGCGGGCTCCCGCACCACGTGATCGCGGCCCGTTCTCGCCTCGGTCGAGGACGTGCCGGGCGGAGCGCAGATCGCCGTCGGCGGCACGGTGGAGATCGACGGCGGCGGGAAGCCCGCCGCCGTCCTGCAGAGCCTGTCGCGGTTCTACGTCCGAGGCTCGGGGGTTCCGGCGCCCCTCCGGGCCCCCTCCCCACCAGCCTCCTACTTGAGCCGGTACGCATACACGGAAGTCGCGACGCCGCACACGCCGGGCTGGACCACCTCGGCGCGCAGGGTCCCGCTCGCCGTGTCGTAGTCGACGCCCTCCGCCTCGTACGTCCCGTCCGTGCACAGGCTGCGCTGCGGCAGGGCGAAGAGGCTGGTGACGTGTCCCGTGACCGGCCGGCCGTCCACCTTCCGCTCCAGGTCGACCTGGAGCAGCGGCCGGTCCTCGGGGAAGAGGGCGCGTGAGCTGTCGTCCGAGGCGCAGAGCAGCCGGGTGTCCTCGACGAAGTCGCAGCCCTGGATGTCGCGGACGGGTCTGTCGAGAGTGATCTGCCCGGCCTGCGGCAGGGCGCCGCCGGTGGGCGGGGTCGACGGGTTGAGCAGCGGGGCGGGGAAGACCTGGAGCCGGTTCTGGTCGCCCCACTCCCCGGACACCAGCCACTGCCCGTCGGGCGACACGGTCGCGAAGGAGTTGTTCAGTTTCTCGCCCGGGTCGAGCTGGTGGACGTACTCGAAGCGCCTGCCCGCGGGTGTGGTGACGGCGAACATCTTCGAGGTCGCCGTGTCCGGCCCCTGGTAGGCGTCGAACACGGAGCCCCGGGCGATGTCCGGGTCGCCCACATGGTTCCAGCCCTTGATGCGCAGGACGAGCGGAATGGAGGCGAGTCCGCGGTGCAGCAGCGAGCCGTCCGCGCGGCTCGCCAGCCCCTGTCCACCGCTCAGCGAGTCGACGTACGACGTGCCGGTCTCCGTCCACACGGGTTCGCCGGCCACCGCGGACGACGTACTCATGCCGACCGTCAGGGCACCCAACAGGCATGCGAGGGACAGTAAGTGACGTTCCATCAGCAACCTTCCACATCGACGAACACCGGGTTGGAATAGAACCATGTGTCGACCCACGGGTCACCGTTTCCGGGCACGTGCGGAATCGGACCGTGCGGGTCGATCGCCGCACCGAGGTACCCGGCGCCGTTCCTGTTGCCGTCGCTGCCGCGCAGCCTCACGTAGAAGCGGGCCACCGTCGCCGCTGCCCGTCGCGTGCGAGGCGACGAGAGCCAGGGCCCGCGCGCCGAGGGACTCGACGTGGTGGTGACGGACGAGGGTGTGGACGCGGTGGCACGCTGCTTCCTGGAAGATGTGGGTGAAACAGGTGGTCGTGGCGTGCTTCCTCGCCGCGCGGCCCGCGTCCCCGCACGAACTGCGAAGGTGGTACTTGCGTGAGGCTGACCATTCTGGGCGGCGGCGGATTCCGCGTCCCGCTCGTGTACGGGGCGCTCCTCGGGGACCGCGCCGAGGGCCGCGTCACCCGGGTCGTACTGCACGACCTGGACGCGGGACGGCTCTCCGCCGTGGCCCGCGTCCTCGCCGAGCAGGCGGCCGGGAACCCGGACGCTCCGGAGGTGACCGTCACCACCGACCTCGACGAGGCCCTGCGCGGTGCCGACTTCGTCTTCTCCGCGATCCGGGTGGGCGGCCTGGAGGGGCGGGCGGCGGACGAGCGCGTCGCCCTCGGCCAGGACGTCCTCGGCCAGGAGACGGTCGGCGCGGGCGGTATCGCGTACGGCCTGCGGACGGTGCCGGTCGCCGTGGACATCGCGCGGCGGGTGGCCCGGCTCGCGCCCGACGCCTGGGTCATCAATTTCACCAATCCGGCCGGACTGGTCACCGAGGCCATGTCCCGCCACCTCGGCGACCGCGTGATCGGCATCTGCGACTCGCCGGTCGGCCTCGGGCGCCGGATCGCCAAGGTGCTCGGCGCGAACCCGCGCGAGGCGTGGATCGACTACGTCGGCCTCAACCACCTCGGCTGGGTACGGGGGCTGCGCGTCGCGGGCCGCGACGAACTCCCGCGACTGCTGGCCGACCCCGGGCTGCTCGGCTCCTTCGAGGAGGGCAGGCTCTTCGGCCCGGAGTGGCTCCAGTCGCTGGGCGCCGTCCCCAACGAGTACCTGCACTACTACTACTTCAACCGCGAGACCGTCCGCGCCTACCAGCGGGCCGAGAAGACACGCGGCGCGTTCCTGCGCGACCAACAGGCCCGGTTCTACGACGAGATGAAGCAGTCCGACACCGCGGCCCTTGCCGCCTGGGACCGTACCCGCGCCGAGCGCGAGGCCACCTACATGGCGGAGAACCGGGACGCGGCCGGTGCCGGAGAACGCGACGACGACGACCTCTCCGGCGGCTACGAGAAGGTGGCGCTCGCCCTGATGCGGGCCATCGCCCGTGACGAACGCACCACCCTGATCCTCAACGTCCGCAACCGCGGCACGCTGAGCGTCGTCGACGCGGAGGCCGTCATCGAGGTGCCCTGCCTGGTCGACGCCAACGGCGCGCACCCCGTCGCCGTCGAACCGTTGCCCGGCCACGCCACCGGACTGGTGTGCGCGGTCAAGGCGGTGGAGCGGGAGGTGCTCTCCGCAGCCGGGTCGGGGTCCCGTACGACAGCGGTGAAGGCCTTCGCCCTGCACCCGCTCGTCGACTCCGTGAACGTGGCACGCGCACTGGTCGACGGCTACACGGCCGTACATCCGGGCCTGGCCTACCTGAAGTAGAGCCCTGTCAAGGCGGGATACGGCCGGGAGGTGGAAGGACAGGAAGAGGAGACGACCGCGGAGTCGAGGAGCACTTCCACGGCGCCCGGGTTCCGCACGGACTCGGCGCCCGCGGGTGTTGCCCGAGTCCGTCTCGATGACGCCCGCTTTGTGCACCGGACTTGCCGACGCCTTGACGATCCGTTTCCGCCGTGTTCAACCGGACGTCTGTGCCCGCGTTGTGTGTTGTGCCTAAGGTCCCTGAGTGCTTCAAGTGCCTCGAAGAAAGGGACTCGTGACTCCTCCCCCTCGTAAATGAGGGGGCTTCTCACTCGACTCCAAGGAGTTTCATGACGGCCAAGCCCTGACCGCTGCCAGAGGCAGATGCAAAGCATATACGCCGCTTCGAGGCTCCGGTACTCAGGACGCGTTTCCGGCCCGTCCTGAAGGCCGGGATTCCCACGCAAGGAGAAGGATGGACAGACCTCTCGCCGTCCGGGCTCGCGGGATCACCAAGTGCTTCGGCGACGTCGTCGCACTCGACGGCGTCGATCTGGATGTGGCGCGAGGTCAGATCCACGGGCTGGTCGGACCGAACGGCGCCGGCAAGACGACCCTGCTCGGTCTCCTGCTGGGCCTGGCCCTCGCCGACGAAGGCCGCCTGGAGATCCTCGGCACCCCGCTCAGACGGGCGCTCGCCGCCCCCGACGGTGTCGCCGGTTTCGTGGACGGGCCCGGCCTCTACCCCTCGCTCACCGCCCGTCAGAACCTCGCCGCCCTGGCCGCACTCCGCGGCCAGGGCGCGCGTTCGGCCGGGGTCGACGACGTGCTCGACCAGGTCGGGCTCACCGATGTCGCCGACGACCCGGCCCGCGGCTACTCCCTCGGTATGCGTCAGCGGCTCGGCCTCGCCGCCGCCCTGCTCATCAAGCCCCGGCTGCTGGTGCTCGACGAACCGTCCAACGGCCTCGACCCGGCCGGCAAACGACATGTGCACGGTGTCCTCAACCGGCTCGCGGCGAACGGAACCGCTGTCGTCCTCTCCAGCCACCGCATGGACGACCTCCAGGCGCTGTGCTCCGAGGTCACCATCCTCGCGACCGGACGGGTCGTCTTCTCCGGCCCGCTGAGCAAGCTCGCCGCCGAGAACCGTGAACTCGACTTCCGGGTACTCACCTCCGACCCCGGAGCCGCCCGCCTGCTGGCCCTCGACACGGCCGGGATCCGGGTCCTCGACGACGCGCCACGGCACGACGCCGACGTGCTCGTCGTACGCGCACTGGTGCCCGCCGTCGACGAACTGGTCGTGCGGCTCGTGCGCGCCGGCATCGCGCTGCGCGAACTCGCCCCCGTGGTGTCGCCTCTCGAAGCCGCGTTCCTCGCCCTCACCGAACAGAAGGAGACCGGCGGATGACCGCGACCGTCGCCGAGGACGGTGACCTCGGAGCGCAGGGTCTGGAGGAAGCCGTCGCCGCCGCGCCTCGTGTCTCGGTCGCGTGCGCCTACCGCTTCGAGGTGGTCAAACTCGTCTCGCAGTGGCGGATCCGCCTGCTGGTCCTCGCCTGCTGGATCGTGCCGGCGCTCTTCGTCGCCGCTGTGAGCCGGCAGGGCACACTGCCCGTCGACACGCTCTTCGGCCGCTGGATGCACGCCACCGGGTGGGCCGGGGCGCTGGTGACGCTCGGATTCGCGGGCACCTGGGCGCTCCCGCTGCTGACCTCGGTCGTCGCCGGCGACGTGTTCGCCGCCGAGGACCGGCTCGGCACCTGGCGCCATCTGCTCGTGGCGGTCCGCTCGCCGCGCCGGATCTTCGCGGCGAAGGCACTGGCCGGCCTCACCGTCATCCTGCTGCTCGTGGCCGGACTGGTCGCCTCCAGCTCCGCCGGAGGGGCCGTGGCGGTCGGCGACCAGCCGCTGGTCGGGCTCGACGGCCACCTCCTGACACCGGCGGACGCCGCCGGCAAGGTCCTGCTCGCCTGGGTCTGCGTCCTCGCCCCGACCCTGGCCCTCGCCGCGGTCGGACTGCTCGGGTCCATCACTCTGGGACGGTCCCCGATGGGACTGCTGCTGCCCGCTCTCGTCGCGCTCGCGATGCAGCTCGCCCAGATGATGCCGCTCCCCGTCGCCGTGCGCCTCGCCCTGCCCAGCTACGCCTTCATCTCCTGGAGCGGTCTGTTCACCAGCCCCGCCCAGCTCGGCCCGCTCCTGATCGGCATCGGGGTCAGCCTGCTGTGGGCGGTGACCGCGACCGCGCTGGCCTATGTGCTCTTCATGCGGCGCGACTTCACCGACGCGGCGCACGACGGCTCGGGCCGCAGCGCGGTCACCGCCGGAGTCCTGCCGCTCGTCGGACTGGCCGCCGTGACCGTCGCTGTCGTCGGCGCCGCTACGGGGGCCACGGGCTCCGGGATCGAACAGGACAAGGTGCAGCGGTCGGCCGCCACGGCGTTCGCCCACCTCTACCGGCTCCAGACCAGGCAGCTCAACCGCCCCGCCGTCACGGAGGCGCAGCTGAAGGTCACGGCGGCCTGCGACAAGGGCAGCGTCAAGGTCGCGGCCGAGGGGCCGGGCAACGACTGGCGCTGTGTCGTCTCCTGGCATCTCCCCGGCGTCGACGCGGTGGGGACGGCCGTCTACCAGCTCGATGTCACTCCGGACGGCCGATTCATGGCCGACGGCGACGGACCGAAGGAAGTGAACGGCTATTTCCTGGTCCGGACGCCGACCGGGGACGCACCGAACCCGCTGTGGCAGTTCGACGGCAACGTCGACCTGCTCGCCACCTCGAAGGGATGACTCCATGCAGGTAACGCGCCGCCGCCGGAGTGACGAGAAGGGGCGTTCGGGCTCTCTCGGCAGACACGCCGGCAGACGGATACCCCTGGTGACGGCGGGCATCACCGTCCTCGCACTCGTCGCCGCCGGGGCCGCATTCGCCCAGACGCACCAGTTCGGCACCGACCAGGTCGGCCAGATCACCGACCGGGGTCAGGTCGTCTCCAGCGACCAGTACATCGCCCCGTACGGCGACCGGCTCGTCGTCGACAACGGGAAGATCATGTCGTCCTCGGCCAGCCCGGACGGCATGCACCTCGCGGCCTCGGTCACCGACGGCGGGAGCGCGCTCGCCGTAGTCGACCTGAAGAACTGGAAGGTGCAGCAACTCGTCAGCGCCGCCGCGTCCTCGAACCCGCGCCTCAGTGGCAACAGCGTTGGGCAGGAAGGCCCCACGTACTCGCCCGACGGTTCGCAGCTCTGGCTCGGCCAGACCGACGGATACACCAGGCTGACCGTGAACCCGGACGGCAGTGTCAGCAGTCCGACGTTCGTCCCGATCCCGGCGGACGGGCCCAAGCACGCGCTGGTGGGCGAGGCGGTGTTCTCGCCCGACGGCTCCACCGTCTACTCCGCGGTCAACGGACAGAACCGGGTGGTCGCCATCGACGCGGCGACCGGGACCGTCCGGCAGAGCTGGAGCGTGGGCAACGCCCCGCGCGACATGGTCCAGGTGGGCACCAAGCTCTACGTGAGCAACGAGGGCGGGCGTCCGGCGCAGGCCGGCGACACCACGATCAACTCCTACAACACCCAGGTGCCGGCCGACCCGGTCACCGCTGCCACCACCACCGGCACCGTCAGCGTCATCGACCTGGCCGACCCGGCCGCCGCCGTCGCGAGCATCCCCGTCGGCCTGCACCCCACAGCCCTGTACGCCAAGAACAAGGCGCTGTTCGTCACCAACACCGCCACCAACGACGTGTCGGTCATCGACACCGTCAAGGACCAGGTCGTACAGACCATCGCGACCCAGCCGTGGCCGGAGGCGTCGGTGGGGTACGAGCCCGACGGGGTGACGCTCACCGACGACGGTCGTCTGCTGGTGACGCTCGGCCGCGCCAACGCGGTGGCCGTCTACCGGTACCGGGCCCCGCAGGATCCGGTCCGTTACATCGGCCTGCTCCCGACGGACTACTTCCCCGCGGAGATCACCACCGTCGGCAAGGAGGTGGTGGTCTCCAACACCCGTGGCATAGACGCCCGTCGGACCATCAGCGGCACCGGGCACGGCACCCACGACACGACGTCGAGCGTGCAGCGGTTCACGCTCCCGGACGACAGCGTCATCAGGGCACAGACGGCCAAGGTCTTCCGGCAGAACGGCTGGACCCACGGTTCGGTCACCCAGTCCAAGGGCAGGGGCCACGCGAAGCCGGTGCCCGTCCCGCTGCGGCTCGGCGAGTCCTCGACGATCAAGCACGTCTTCCTGCTCGTCAAGGAGAACCGCACCTACGACCAGGTCCTCGGGGATGTCCCGGAAGGCAACGGCGACCCGTCGCTGGCGCAGTTCGGCGAGAACGTCACGCCGAACCAGCACGCGATGGCCGAGCAGTTCGGGCTGTACGACAACACGTACGACATCGGCACGAACTCCGCCGAGGGTCACAACTGGCTGATGCAGGCGGACGATCCGGAGTACACCGAGTCCTCCGCCGGTGAGTACGCGCGCAGTTACGACACCGAGGACGACGCCCTCGGCCACCAGCGCACCGGCTTCCTCTGGACCGGCGCGCAGGCGAAGGGGAACTCGGCGCGGGACTTCGGTGAGTTCCAGCAGTTCCTGACCAAGCCGGCGGACGCGAGCTGGCAGAACCTGTACTGCGACTCCAAGAACATGGCGTCGACGGGGCAGGACACCGCGTACACGCTGAACTCGTCCTCGCCGATTCCGTCGCTCAACGACGTGTCCGTGCACGGCTTCGCGAAGTTCGACACCAGCGTCCCGGACGTCTACCGGGAGGAGATCTGGAAGCGTGACTTCGAGAAGAACGGGCCGGCGAACCTGAACATGTTCTGGCTCTCCAGCGACCACACCGGCGGTCCGGCGAACGCGGCCGCCCAGGTCGCGGACAACGACCTCGCGACCGGCCGGATCGTCGACGAGATCTCGCACAGCAAGTACTGGAAGGACTCGGCGATCTTCGTCGTCGAGGACGACTCCCAGGCCGGTCTCGACCACGTCGACGGCCACCGTGCCCCGATCCAGATCATCAGCCCCTGGGCCCGGCGGGGCATCGTCGACAGCCACTACTACTCGCAGATCACGCTGATCCGGACCATCGAGCAGATCCTCGGGATCCACCCGATGAACCAGAAGGACAGCGCGGCCAGCCCGATGCGTGCGGTGTTCACCCAGCACCCGGACTACACGCCGTTCACCGCGCTGCCCAACCGGACCTCGCTGACCGACGGCCTCAAGACCCCGCCCTCCTGCGGCCTGGACACTCCCGCGCCGCAGGACCCCGCCGCGGCTCCCGTGCCGTCGGCGAAGGTGCCGGCGGACAAGCAGGCACTCGCGGCGAAGTGGGACACCTGGAAGTCGCACCAGCGGCTGACCGGGCCGAACGCCATTCCCGACTTCGCGAACCCCGCGCAGATGAACCACTTCACGTGGTACCAGACGCACGGGTGGACCAAGCCGTACCCCGGAGAGCACCAGATCTTCGCGCCGCAGGACGTGCCGGGCGCCTACCTCCCGGCGCCGGAGTCCGACGGCTGACGGCTGACAGCCGACATACGACAGCTGACGTAATGGCGTGACGCGATGGGCCGCCCGGATTCTCCGGACGGCCCATCGTGTTGTCCCACGCGTTGTCCTGCTGTCGTCTACCTCAGCCCGTGAAGCCGGCCGTGATCGACGTGAACTGCCACGTGTTCTGGCTGATACCGGAGCAGTTGCTCACCACGCCGCCGCCGGGGCAGGACCGGTCGCGGTTGACCGCCCAGTAGGCGAGCCGGGCGATGTGGTGGGAGTTCGACCAGTCACGGATCGAGGTCCAGATCGCCGGGGTGGTGTTCTCCTGCTGGTCGGACAGACCGTTCATGCCGGAGATACCGATGTGGGAGTAGGCCGTGGCGTCGTCCCAGCCGAAGGTCGACTTCAGCTTGGTCTTCAGCCCCTCGGCGGCGTTGACCGTGTTGCCGTACATGTCGGAGCCGCCGCCGAAGTCGAACGGCATGATGGTGAAGACGTCGATGTTGGCGTTCAGGGACTGCGCCTGCTCGATGAGCCGGTTGCCGTAGTAGGTCGGGCCGGTCGTCGAGGTGCCGAAGGTGACGATCGTCCTCAGGCCGGGGTTGTTGGCCTTGACGGTCTTCAGCGCGGTGAGGATCTTCGCCTGGACGGCTTCGTTCTCGAACTCGTCGGTGTTCTCGATGTCCATGTCGATCGCCTTGAGGCCGTAGGCGTCGATCACCTTCTGCAGAGCACCGGCGAGCGCGCTCGCCGAGGAGCAGTTGGCGCCGAGCTTGCTGCCCTGCCAGCCGCCGAACGACGGGACGATGTCACCGCCCGCGGAACGGATCTGGTTGATGGCCGTCTGGTCGACGCCGCCGGTCAGCGCACGGCTGCCGTCCCAGGCCGGGGTGCAGCCGCCGGAGTCCAGCACGAACGCCATCGTGAACCACTTGATGCCGGTCGCGCTCATCACCGTGGTCGGGTTCGGGGGATCGCCCCAGCCCTCGTACAGATAGGGAGCGGCCTGCTTGAAGCCGGTGCCGCCGCCCCCGCCGCCCGCGTCCGTCGTGACGTTCACGGAGTTGGAGGCCGCGGAGGTGTTCCCGGCCGCGTCCCGCGCCTTGACGGTGAACGAGTAGGCCGTGCTCGCGGACAGCCCGCTGACCGTGGCACTCGTGCCCGACACGCTGAGCAGCTGGTTGGAACCGCTGTAGATGTCGTACGCGGTGACGCCGACGTTGTCGCTCGACGCGCCCCACGACAGTGACACGCTGGAGGAGCTCTTGCCGGTGGAGGTCAGGTTGGTGGGCGCGGTCGGAGCCTGGGTGTCGGAACCGCCACCGCCGCCGCCGGGACCGTCCAGGCTGATGTCGTCCGCGTAGTAGGTGCCCTGCGCGTACCAGCCGTGGACGTAGATCTTGACGCTGGTCTGCGAGGCGCCGGTGGTGAAGGGCACGGTGAGCTGGCTGTACGCCGACGTGGACGTCGTCCAGTTCGAGGCACCGCCGTCCACACCGAGGTAGACGTAGCTGCCGCGGACCCAGCCCGAGAGGTTGTACGTCGTGTTCGGCTGGACCGAGACGGTCTGGGTGCACTGTGCGTTGTCGCTTGAACTCGCCGCCCCCGCAAGGGCTTTGGAGCCGCCGTGCACGGGGCTTGAGACGATCGAACCCAGGTTGCCGGAGCAGGACCAGGGGGAGAGGCTGCCCGTCTCGAAGCCGGGGTTGGACAGGATGTTGGCCGCCTGGGCCGTACCCGGCAGGGCGACCGCGCCGGCGAGGGCCAGCGCGGCCGTGCCCAGCAGGGCGAGGAAGCGATGTCTGGAACGTCTGAGCATGGTGATACGCACGCGGTCTCCCTGGAGAAATGGGGGTGTTCGGGAGTGCAGAGAGGTGCGCAACCAAGTTGGTATGGACCAATCCCGCTGTCAAGACGCTGAGCGAGAATTGGTCCAGACCGGTAAATGCGTAGGGACGGCCTAGGCGGGTGCGATGGCCGCGGTCGCGGCCGCGGTGGCCTGGGCGGAAACGACGGAGGCGGCCGCCTCGACAGGGGCGGACGACAACGCGGAAGCGGACTCCGTGATCGGCGCGGGTACCGCGGACAAGGTCGGCACGGGCGCGTCGGTCCGCTGCGGCGGCAGCGACACCGGGCGCACCGGACGCGGCCCCGAGACCACCGTGTAGTCCTGTCCGAGGAACGGCGGGACCACCTCGCCCGTCTCCTCGCCGAGCGCCAACTGCACAGCGGCCCAAGGGGCGTTGATCCCGCACTGGGAGAGCTGGTGCAGCCCGCCCGCCGGACGGGTGTTCACGTCCATCAGCACCGGCTCGTCGCCGTACATACGGAACTGGATGTTCGACAGATAGTGCAGCCCGAACGCCTCCGCGAGCAGCCGAGCGGGCTCGGTCCACGCCTCGTCGAGGGTGAATCCGCGGCGCCGCCCGTTCTTGGTGCGTCCGATCGCCATGCGGACCCGGCCGTCCGGGCCGGTGAGGCAGTCCACCGACACCTCCGGCTGTCCGAGGTGCGGCATCACCAGCCAGTCGACGGGCTCGTCGGCCGCGCGCAGTGCCTCCACGACCAGGTCCAGAGGCACATACGCGCTCGGGAACCCGTTGAGGTGCGTCAGGGAGAAGGGAGTGCGGGTGATCACCCGGAAGCCCACCCCGCCCGCTCCGGCCGCGGGCTTGAAGCAGGCCCGCTGACCCGCGGCCTCCAACTCCTCGACCGCGGCGACCAGTTCCTCCTCCGTGCGCACCCGCCACCACGGGGGTACCGGAATGCCCACGGCCTCGACGGCCTGGTACGCGGTGGCCTTGTCGTGGAAGACCGCGACCGCCTCCGCCGGGGGCGCCAGCAGCGCCGTACCGAGCGCCGCGAACTCGGCGCGCTGCGCGACGATGGCGTCCTGGTGCAGGACCGGCACGAACACGTCGATGGAACGGCGTGCGCACATGTCGAGGGCGTACTCGACGTAGGCGCGCGGCGACAGGCCCTCGGGCTCCGGCTCGGCGGTGTCGGCGGCGGCCAGTACGGGAGAGTCGGCGTCGCCGTGGGTGGCATGGATCTCGACCGCGCGGTGCTGCGGATTACTTCGCAGCTGATCCATGAAGAACACGTTCTCCGCGTACGTGCGGTTGAGCCAGACGCGTACGCGAGAGCCCATGCAAGCCACCTTTCACGGTTCGCGGGCACGGCGAAGCAGGCCGGGCCCGGCCAGGGGTAGGGGAGGTACACCGAGCCGTCGCACGCCAAGGCAGATTCGAGCGGTGGTGTTGGGGCGATCATAAGGGGCGCGGGACCCCGGTACTGCTACGGGGATGTTACGGATTCACCGACCTGCCCGCCGGGGCCTCCTTGTCCGGCGGCGGCCCGTGTGTTCTTGTGTTGACATTCGCTTTCCAGGGGGTGGCGCGTGCGGCGGACAGACGGCGGGGGCGGGAACCTGCTGGCCATCAGCGACCTGCACATCGGCTACCCCGAGAACCGCGCCCTGGTCGAGAACATGCGCCCCGAGTCGGACGACGACTGGCTTCTGGTGGCCGGTGACATCGGCGAGATCGTCGACGACATCCGGTGGACCCTGGAGACGCTCGCCGGCCGTTTCAGCAAGGTCGTCTGGGTGCCCGGCAACCACGAGCTGTGGACCCATCCCAAGGACCCCGTCCAGTTGCGCGGTGTGGCCCGCTACGAGCATCTGGTGGCCCTGTGCCGGGAGTTGGGCGTCACGACCCCCGAGGACCCCTACCCCGTCTGGGACGGCCCTGGCGGCCCCGCTGTCGTCGCGCCGCTCTTCCTGCTCTACGACTACTCGCTCCTGACCGAGGGCTGCGCCACCAAGGCCGAGGGGCTGGCGTACGCCCACGAGACCGGCATCGTCTGCACGGACGAGTACCTGCTCCACCCCGACCCCTATCCGAGCCGCGAGGCCTGGTGCCGGGCCCGGGTGGCCGAGACCGAGCGCAGACTCGCCGAACTCCCCGACGACCTGCCGATCATCCCGGTGAACCACTACCCGCTGGACCGTCACCCGATGGACGTCCTGTGGCACCCCGAGTTCGCCATGTGGTGCGGCACGCTGGCGACCGCCGACTGGCACCGCAGGTTCCGCGTCGAGACCATGGTCTACGGGCATCTGCACATCCCGCGGACCACGTGGCACGAGGGTGTCCGCTTCGAAGAGGTGTCGGTGGGCTATCCGCGAGAATGGCGTACGCGACCGGGACCGCCGGGCACGCTGCGCCGCATTCTGCCGATGGAGGTCAAAGCCGGTGATGGAGGAACTGCTTCCGGAGTCGGTCGTGGCCGTGGAGAGCCACGGTGACGACGCGGCCGAGGACGCGACCCTGTACCCCGAGGAGCTGGCGGTCCTGACGCGGGCCGTGGGGAAGCGGCGCCGCGAGTTCACCACCGTGCGTGTCTGCGCACGGCGTGCCATGGAGAAGCTGGGAGTGGCCCCGGGCCCCGTGGTGCCGGGCGAGCGTGGAGCCCCGCAGTGGCCGGCGGGGGTCATCGGCAGCATGACGCACTGCGAGGGCTACGGCGCCGCCGCACTCGCCCGCGCCACCGATCTTGCGTCCCTCGGCATCGACGCCGAACCCCACCTGGCGCTCCCCGACGACGTCCTGGACGCCGTCGCCCTCCCTGGCGAGTCGGACCGCATGGACCGCCTGGGCGCCCGAGCACCCGGTGTCCACTGGGACCGGCTGCTGTTCAGCGCGAAGGAGTCGGTCTACAAGGCGTGGTTCCCCCTCACCGGAATGTGGCTGGACTTCTTCGAAGCGGACATCGACATCTCCGTCGACCCGACGCCCGCCACCGACAGCCTCTCGGGAAGCCCCCGCCTCTCGGGCGGCTTCCGCGCCCAACTCCTGGTCCCGGGGCCGGTGGTGGACGGCGTTCGCGTCCAGGCCTTCGACGGCCGCTGGACCGTGCAGCGCGGGTTGGTCGCGACGGCGGTCACGGTGCCGAACACACGATCCGGTCCGGGGCCCGGTTCCGACGGCTGAACTGGCCGATGGGTAAGGGCCGTTGACGTTCGCGTAGCCACTTCGCGGCCGTCGTCGGCTCACCGCTCCCGTGTCGCGGGGACCGGGAGGAGAAACTGTGCCGGTTGCGTACCCTCGACACCGTGACGGACGACATCGCGGCAGACATCACGGCACCCATCACGAACGACATCGACACGCTGCTGGCCGCGTACGACGCACAGGTGCGAGGAGTGCTCCCGGTGCTGCCGGCCGGGGTCCGATGCGAACGGGACGGACCGCTCCTGCGCGTGGTCGGGTATTTCTGCGGTTTCGTCATCGCCCCGCGCGACCTCGGGCTGAGGGGTGCCGACCTGGACCGGCTGATCGTCCGGCAGCGCGACTACTTCGCCGGACGGGGTGAGGCGGTCGAGTGGAAGACCCGCAACCATGACATGCCGATGGACCTCACCGACCGCCTCCGAGCCGCCGGCTTCGTCCCCGGGAACCCGCAGACCGTGCTGATCGGACGTGCGGCCGACACGGCGACAGAGCCGGTGGTACCGGCCGGCGTCGTGCTGCGCCGTGTCGCGGAGGATGCCGACATCCGCCGGATCGCGATGATGGAGTCCACCGTGTGGGGCATGGACTGGCGCCAACTCCACGGCTTCCTGGGCGGACAGATCGCGGCGGCACCCGACGACCTCGCCGTCCTGGTCGCCGAGGCCGACGGCGAGGTCGTCTCCGCCGCGTGGCTGGTCATCAGCCCCGGAACGGCCTTCGCCGGGCTCCGGGGCGGTACGACAGTGCCGGCCTGGCGAGGCCGCGGAATCTACCGGGCGCTGATCGCGGCCCGAGCCGGACTCGCCGTGGCCCGGGGCGTCGAGTACCTGCATGTCGACGCGTCCGAGGACAGCGCCCCGACCCTCGAACGCCTCGGCTTCCAGGCCGCGACAACCGCGACGCCGTACGTCTGGACGCCCGGCGGCGCCTGATCGGGCCCGTGCCGTACGGCGGAGGCCGCAGGTGAACAAGAGGCCCATTATTGCTTCCGGAAATACTATCCGCGACCATTAATCCGGCGATCGCCGACGTCAATCCGCGGCCATTCATATATATTCTTCTTCACTAATTCGGCGCCGTCCGCAATAGCGTGTCAGGAAACGTCGGAACGGTCCTCTCCTGTTACTGTGCGGCTCTCGGAAATTGCCCAAAAGGGATCGAATACGCCAGTTGGCGGACAAGAATTTCTTTGCCGAATTCTGGCGTGGCTCGGTCGAGAGGATACGGACCATGCAGGACTTTTCTCGTCGTGGACTGCTCAAGGTGACGGCGGCTGCCGGTGCCGGGGCGGTCGTTGTCCCGGGCGTCACGGCCGCAGAGGCGCTGGGCGCGCATGCCGTCACCGACGTGGCCGAAGGCATGAAGTGCAGACCGGCGAAACTGACCGGCCGGATCGTCCGCCCGAACGACCCCGGGTACGCGGACGCGAGCCTCGGCTGGGACGAACTCTTCGTTCACTACCCGCTGGTCATCGTCTACGCCCAGGAGACCCAGGACGTGGTCAACGCCCTCACCTGGGCGCGGCAGCACGACGTCGCGCTGCGGGTGCGGAGCGGCGGCCACAGCCTCGAGGGCTGGTCGAACGTGGACAACGGCATCGTGATCGACGTCAGCGAGCTGAAGTCGGTCCACATCGACACGGCCACTCGTATCGCGACGGTGGGTGCCGGGCTCAGCCAGTCGGAAGCGGTGACCGCGCTCGCGGAAAAGGGCCTCGCGGTGACGACCGGAACGGAGGGCACCGTCGGCCTGTCCGGCGCGACGCTCGGCGGCGGCTTCGGCTTCCTCGTCCGCTACCTCGGCATGGCCTGCGACAGCCTTGTGGGTGCTGAGATCGTCATCGCAGCGGGTGCCGACTGCGCCAAGGTGATCAACGTGGATCTGAAGAACCACGAGGAACTGCTCTGGGCGCTCCGCGGAGCGGGCAACGGCAACTTCGGGATCGTCACGTCCCTCACCTACAAGGCGTCTCCACTCAAGAGTGTCGCCTATGTGACAGCGACTTGGACCGGCCTCAAGGACCTGCACAGGGTCTTCGAGGCGTGGCAGCACACGGCACTGGACGCCGATGACCGCCTCGGAACCCAGCTCGAGATCCACCGGGGCCAGATCCTGCTGTTCGGGGTTCTCGCGGAAGGGACGGAGGCGGAGGCGAAGGAGCTGCTGGACCCGATTCTGTCGGTGGGCAGTCCCGACGTCACGGCTCAAGTCGGCAACTGGGGCGATGTATTCGCCGGATTCCAGATTCCGACGGAGGACGAGCCGGCGAACTGGAAGTTCTTCTCGCAGTTCAGCTCCGAGCCGTTCCCGAGGAAGGCGATCAGCCTGATCGGCGAATTCATGCGAAAGGCTCCCACGGACGACAGCAACTTCTTCACCCAGGCCTTCGGCGGGGCGGTCAGAAGGAGCCCCCGCGGTGGCACGGCATTCCCGCACCGCGACGCACTCTTCTACTCCGAGCCCGGCGCCGGCTGGGGGACCCGTGGACAGGCGGGCAGCGGTGACGAGCTCACCGCACAGGCGCAGGCCTGGATCGCCGAGTTCAGCCAGGCACTGCGGCCCTATGTGAACGGCGCCTACGTCAACGTCCCGAACATCGGCATGCAGGACTGGGAAACCGCCTACTGGGGCGACAACTTCGACCGGCTGCGCAGGGTCAAGGCCAAGTACGACCACCGCAACGTCTTCCAGTACGAGCAGAGCATCCCGCCGGCGTCCCGCTGACGGACGGGGCGGTCCGACGAAGGAATTCCGGCGCAGACGAAGGAATTCCGACAGCGGAACGAAGAGATGTCACGTCGGCGGGTGCACCAACCGGGCACCCGCCGACGTGAGTTCTGCGCTTGGTCATTCGTACCAAGGCCCGGAGAGCGGCCCGCGCGTGGTCGTCGCCGGAACTCCGGGTATGACGCTGCCCTTTTCGAGGTCGCCCCGGATGTGCAAATAGAGAGAGGGAGTCGGCAACCCGACGGTCTGAATCCAGCCCTTGCCGCGCACGTGTCCCGCAGCCGTCAACTCCTCGGCTTGCCCGTCCGGGGCCACGCTCTTCGCGTAGCTTTGGCAGATCGTCTCGCCGCTGTCGGCGAAGGTGTAGCGGGCGGCGTAGGCATAGCCCTCGTGGAGCCAGACGTACAGCACGATCGGCTTCTCCACGACCGTGCGGAACCATTCGGCGGTGATTTCGGCGAGCAGCTCCGTGGGGCCCGTGGCATCGAGCGCCCAGGCGCTGGGACGATCCGGGAGCAGGAACAACTGGTTGTGCAGACGATCACCCCGGACGCGGTCACCGACCAGGTGCACGCCCGGATTGACGAGGTTCAGTCGAGGCCCCGCTCCGTCGGACAAGCTGACATACGCGAGCAGTTCTTCCCAGCTGTCCGGACGCCCGACCTCGCCGACGACATCCGCCGGCGCCCAGGCCCCGCAGTGCCCGCTCAGCGCGGATACGAAGGCTCTCTCGGCGTCGTCGAACTCGAAGTCGTCGTCCGGATCATCGATCTCGAACCAAGCACGCGTTGTCATGGAACGGACTTTATGGCGGCGTCCGCACCGACCGCACAAGCTTTTTCAGCGGGCGGCGAGGGGCGAGGTGCGCACTCCAAGGCACCCCGGCACGACGCGAAGCCGTGACGGTGCGCCGCGGTCATTCCGAAGCCTGTTCCGCAGAGTTCCAGGAGCCCTGGTGGAGGTCGGAGCGGCGCCCGTCGCGGGTGCGGAGCCGCTTGAACCGATGGAGCCGGCGAAGATCCGCTCCACCTCCCACCTCGTCGGGTGACGTCGAGCCGGTCGCCCCCAGCGACTCGGACAGTCGGCGGGGGCCCGGTCCTCGCTCCCTGTCTCACGTCCAGTCCGGTTCCGGGCACCAGGAATGCAGTAGATCGAAGAACGCCTCCTCGTTGCCCGCGAGGCCGGCCGCCTTCAGGGCCCGCTCCGCCTCCGCGAGTACGGCGGGCGGGACCATGGGTGGTCGGCCTCCGTCCGGCGGGCCGTCGAAAGCTGCTCGTACCGTCTGGAGGAGGCGGAGGTAGGCCTGCACGGCGGCGCGTTCGTGTTCGGTCAGTACGGCGGTCGGCATCGGACGGCTCTCCCGGGTCGGCTTGTCGTGGCACTGGTCCTGACCCCAGCTTGCCGTCCGCCACTGACAATCCGGTTTCGGTCCGCGGCGGTTCGCCCGCTTAGCGGAGGCGAAACCTCACGGAAATCCCTTGTGGAACAGGAGCCCTACGCTGGAGACGAGAGCTGGGGCCGCCTGCCGGACGGCCCCGAAGCCGCCATTCCGGCGGTTCGGGAGCCGCCTTCGCGGCGGCCTGGGAACGGGAGGTCGGCCCGTGGTCGACGTACAGTCTCGGAAGCCGCGGCCCACCCCGCGGCTGCGCTCGGTCGGTGACGGAGAACTGCGCCTGCACCACCGTGTCGTGCACGGCTACCGGCGCGCCTACCGGATGGCCGGTGAGGGCCCGGCGCTCGTCCTGATCCACGGCATTGGCGACTCCTCCGCGACATGGGCGGAGTTGATCCCCGACCTCGCCCGCACCCACACCGTGATCGCCCCCGACCTGCTCGGCCACGGCGCGTCCGACAAACCGCGCGCCGACTACTCGGTGGCCGCCTACGCCAACGGCGTGCGCGATCTGCTGGCCACGCTCGACATCGAGTCCGCCACACTGGTCGGCCACTCGCTGGGCGGGGGAGTGGCGATGCAGTTCGCCTACCAGTTCCCCGAGCGCACCGAGCGGCTGATCCTGGTCAGCGCGGGCGGCGTCGGGGGCGAGGTCAACCCCGTCCTGCGCGCCGTGTCGCTCCCGGGTGCCCATCTGATGCTCTCCATGCTGCAACTGCCCGGTATGCGCCTCCATGTGGGTCTCTTCTTACGTCTGATGCATCTGCTCGACACCGATCTTGCCCAGGACGCGCCGGAGTTGCTGAACCTCGTCGACGCGCTGCCCGACGCGACCTCCCGCAGCGCGTTCATCCGGACGCTGCGTGCCGTCGTCGACTGGCGCGGCCAGGCGGTCACGATGCTCGACCGCTGCTATCTCACCGAGGGCATGCCCACCATGCTGCTCTGGGGAGACCGGGACAGCGTGGTGCCGGTGCGGCATGCCCACGGGGCGCACGAGGCCATGCCCGGCAGCCGCCTGGAGATCTTCGAGGGGGCCGGTCACTTCCCCTTCCACAGCGATCCGGCGCGTTTCCTCGCCCTGGTCGAGGAGTTCACGACCACCACCAGTCCGGCCGACTGGAGCCGCGAGAACTGGCGGGAGCTGCTGCGCGCCGGGCGCCCGGGCACGGCGGCGGGGCAACCGGACACCGTCCAGAACCGCGCGGTGGAGAGGGACTTGCGCGAGGCGAGCGAACGCAGCGCGACCTGAGGTCCGGACGGGGGGCGCCGATGATGCAGGACCCACCCCCGGGCTGCCCCCGGGGCCCGCTCGCGGCATGGCATCCGGTGCCGGCACACCGTACCGACGCACGGTGCCCGCTCACGGTGCGGCCCCCCGGCGTGGGCTCCCCTTGCCCTATGCGCTGTCAGCACCAGGCGGGGCGGCGGCGCACAGTGTCGGCCACGCGGCGCCCGCCATGGCTAACCCGCCGGCTCGCGGGTGTCGCTCCCCGATCTGGTCGTGGCGTGTCCTCGGGCGGCCGCGACCACGGGTGACCGGCGCAGTGCGCTGGACATCCGCACGAGGTCGCGGGGGCCGTCCGTGTGCGCGAACGGCGAGCCGGCCGCGGGCGGTTCGGCCGCCGCCTCCGCCGCGCTGATGACGCGGCCCTCCGGGTCGGCGGCCCTGGCCCGCACCGCGACCGTCACCATCGCGGCGTCCGCCTCGGCATGTGCCTCGGCGGGGGAGGAGCCCGCGGCGACCGCGGCGCGGTATGCCCGGGAGCGCACCTCGGCGTCGAAGTAGGGGTAGAGGCTCAGCATGCCGTCGTGGATGTCGGACTCCCGCTGGGTGACCTGGAGTTCGGCGGGCGACCACCAGGAGATCCGCACCGCGCGGTCCTCCGGTACGGAAACCGGCCTCAGTTCGCGCCACAACGGCCCGAGTCTGCGATAGGTCGACCACGTGTTCCAACTGTCCCCGATGCGCCGCCAGGCCAGCGGAAGGCAGAAGCCGACGGCGGTGATCTGGGCGCCGGCCGAGGCCAGCAGGGGCGCCACATTGGTGCTCAGGCCGTCGAGGTCCGCGTCGTTCCAACGGGCCACCACGGCCGTGAACTTGGCGGCGGAGTAAGGGATGTTGCACAGGGAGCCGAAGGCGATGATCACCAGTCCGGCGCGCAGCCGGCCGCGCACCTGGATCGCCCAGCGCCAGCACATGACGTTCATCGCGACACCGGCGACGGTGAGCGACGCGAGATAGAGCACGATCATCTCGCGGATGAAGGGAGTGTTGGCGTAGTAGGTGTCGAGGTCCCGCAGCCGTTCGACGGGAGCGTCTCCGAGGGTGAACAGGGCGATCAGTGCCACGGCGACGACGGTGTACCCAAGGATCCAGCGGCGTGACAGCCGGCGGGTCACCTCGGGCGGTCCGCCGCGCCAGTTGATGATCAGTACCAGACAGGAAGCGCTGTACGCACTCAACAGGCAGTAGACCAGGGGGGCCGAGACGTTGGGTATCCCGGTGATGTCGTTGACCGCGGCGATGGTCGGCGGGGCCGCGAAGAGGAACACCAGGCCCGCGAGGGCGAGCAGCACGCCCACGGAGCGCAGCAGCGGGTCGCGCCAGCCGCGCAGCAGCGCGGGCCCTTTGAAGGCGATCGCGGCGCCCATGGCGACGGCCGGGGTGTAGTAACTGGATCCGTCCATGGCGCCAGGACCTTCAGCCCCGCGGCCCGCGACAGCCCAGGGACGCTTCGATGCGGCCGGCCAGACCGTGCCGCTGCACCGGGCCGCGCAGCGAGGAACCGGCCAGCCAGGTGCGGCACTTGCTGGCGAGCAGCAGACCGAAGCTCTCGGCCTCCTGCTCGTCGGCGAGGTCGAAGCGGGTCCGCGCGGCCACTTTCAGGACGGTGGCCTGAAGGTCCGCGCTGTCGCTGAGTAAGCGTGCCGCGACGGCCGCGCCGTCGACGTGATGGCTGCAGTGCCCTGCCTTCATGTGCCACAACTCGTGGCCGAGAATGACCAACTGGTGGTCGGGCGCGGTGCGTTCCTCGATGACGACGAGGTCCTGTTCGGCCATGTCGAGCCACAGGCCGCTGGCGGTGCCGGGCGGGAAGGCGGCCGTCCGGAACTGGACGGGACGGCCACGGCGTCTGCTCATCGCGCAGCACAGCGCGGTGTAGAGGTCGGCGGGTGCCGCCGGCGCCGGGAGCGAGAGCTCCGAGACCAACTCGCCGCACAGGCGGCGCATTTCCCTTCCGATGCCCACTGATCTCCCCCGGCTCACGACTCTGGCCGTTTGACGCTCTCCAGGAGCATGTCCAGCCATTCCGCGACCTTGTCCCGGTGCTGGTCGGTGGGCAACTGTGCGGCCCGCCAGGCGATTCCGCGGACGCCGTGGTCGAGGAGCAGTCGCTCCAGCGGATCGCGGGCGACGGAGACCGCCGCGCGTTCGCGGTCGGCGAGTCGTTGCAGGAGTTCCTGTTCCGAGCGCTGGAGGGCGCCTATGAGCGCTTCGGAGTCCTCGGCCGTGAGGAATCCGGCGTGCACCCGGAAGAAGCGCTGGATGGCGTCGCAGTGCTCCATGGTGGGGCGCCGGTCGCCGTTGATGAGGGCGCCCGCCTGCTGGCGCGACATGCCGGCGCCGTCCGCGATCTCCTGCTGGGTGTAGCGGCGGCCGTTGGGCTTGAGCCGGGTGCGGCGCAGCAGGTCCAGGCGCTGCAGGAACCGTGCCTGCAGGTCGGGTTCCCCTGCGGGGCGGCCGTTGAGCAGGGCCCTCGCCACGGGTTCGGGGACGCCGGACTCGGCCGACAGCCGCCGGACGTCGAAGACTTCGGCGTGCAGCACACCGAGCCGGTCGGCGAGTGCGGTGACCCTGGCCACGACGGCCTGCAGCAGAACCGTCGCCGTGGCGCACGGAACCTCGAAGCCATCCGTCACCGACAGATCTCCTACGTCTCTCTCAGGTGGCTCTCACGAAGCTCGGGAACCATTGTGGACACGAAGGTCAGAAACCATCCCGGCGGGAAGACCGGGGACCTACCGGAGCGTAGCCCCTCGCTCGAACTCACATCCAGGTCTCGCCACAACTGTGGCGAGATTCAGCCGTCAACAGGCGCCAAATGCCACGATAGTTGACACGCCTGTCCCCTGGGCAGCAGGATCGGGGCGCCGCGTGAAGGCCGCAGAGGCAAGAGGGGTGACCTCCCGATGGCGTACCAGGCAGGAAGGCAGCGGTCCCAGCCGCGACCTGTCCCCGAGAGTCTCGAAGCGCAGGCGTACCTCCAGGACTACGCCACGCTGCTCGAGGCTGTCCCCTTCCCCTCCGTCGTCTTCGACCACCGCTGGGACGTCGTTCTGGCCAACGCCGCGTTCGAGACACTTTTTGACGGCGTCGGCCCCCATCCGACCGCCATGCCGGGCGACAATTTCCTGCGCTTCGTCCTGTTTCATCCGGACGCGGGGTCGATCCTCGGTGACCACGAGTCGAGTTGGTGCCTGCCGATGCTCGCGCATTTCGCGGCGGCGGTGGAGCGGAACGGCCAGGACCGCGGACTCCAGTCGATCCGCCGGGACATCGCCCAGGACCCGATCATGGACGCCGCCTACCGGCACGGCCTTCCGCACTGGATCGAGGCGGTCGGCCCGCGCGCGGTCGAGCACGACGGCGCGGTGCGCCCACTGGTCCACCCCGACCCGCGCTGGGGCAGCACGGACTGCCGGATCGTCGACGACACGCCCAAGTCCCTTCAGGGCATGGGCTATACGCGGATGACCCTGGTGCTGCGCGAGTCGGTCCGGCCGGTCGCGGGCGGACCGCGCAAGGCCCGCAAGACACGCAACGGCGCGGCGGAGCTGCGGGCGGTGTGACCTGGAGGGACTCGGGGCGGCCCGTGCCGGTCTCTTCGAGCAGGGTTCTTCGCCGGTCCCGTGCCCCGCGCGCGCCGGGTCCGTTCAGTCGGCCGGCATCACGAGGACGAGGGGCACCCCGTCGCAGGGGACGAGCCGCAGGTCCTCGTGGCGCGTGCTCCGGGCCGCCGCCAGCACGGCCGCGAAGTCCGGTCCCTTGGTGAGTGATCCGGCCAGATGGGCCGGGTCGGCGGACGCGGCCACGCGGCCCCGGGCGTTCACCAAGTAGGCGGCTCCGGGCAGCCGTTGGAGGAGCGGGACGACCGCGCCCTCGAAGTGCCGCAGATAGACGTCGGCCGCGGCGACCCCCACGAAACGGCCCTCCACGTGGACCGGTGCGGACAGGGTCAGGCTGTACTCGTCGGAGCAGAGGTAGTCGACATAGGGCCCGGCGACCGCGCGCTGCCCCGTGTCGCGGGGGAGGGCGAACCAGTCCCAGTGCGTGTAGTCCGAGTACGCGGAGTGCGCCGGATCCAGGTCGAGCAGCAGCGGTCGTACGCCTCCGTCGGAGCCCTGCTGCCACCATTCCAGCCACGCCGGTACGTCACTGAGCAGGCCCGGTGCCGCCACGAAGCCGACGCCCGACACCAGCTCCTGCCGGGTGAGCCGCAGATGCAGCCCCGGGCGCAGTGCCGCCAGATCCACCGTCGCGGGGCGGCGCCCCTGCGCGGCGACGCGGGTGAGCAGCGTGGTCGTATCGGCCCGGGTGTCGGCGACCGCGCCGAAGACGGCCTCCAGGGTGCCGCGGACCCGCGCGGCGACGGCCTCCTCGGCGGTGGCGTCAAGCGTTGCCGTCGCGCCGACCGGGCCGGGCCTCCTGCTCATGGGTGCCCTCCAGTGGACGCCTGCCTGAAGCGGCGCGCGGCATCGCGAGGCGGAGGGTGATGAGCCGCGCCGTCGAGTCCTGTACGCACCGCTCGGCCAGTGCTCTGGCCGAATCGTGGGCCCCATCTTGCACGGCCGAGATTACGGAGCGGTGACGGTCTGCGACTTCTTCACGATATTGGTCGTCCCCGAGCACGAGGCACATCAGGGCGCCCACCTCCGTCTGGAGCACGACCTGCTCACGGGTCAGCCGGGCGGACTGCGCCGCCGCGGCGAGCTCGACATGGAAGCGGCCGTAGACCCGGCTGCGGGCGGCGGCGTCCTCGGCGGCCCCCAGGTCGTCCAGAGTGCGCCGCAGCGCCTTGAGGTCGTCCGGTTCCGTCCGCTGCGCCGCGAGCCGGGCGGCCGCTCCGGACAGCGCGGCCCAGTGGTCGCCCAGGTCGCGCAGTTCCTCGGTGCTCCAGCCGGCCAGCCGGGCCAACAGCCGCTCCTCGCCCGGCACTTCGGGCAGTGACACGAAGCTGCCGCCGCCGCGCCCGCGCCGCGTGGTGACCAGTCCCTGCTGGCGCAGGGCCATGAGGGCCTCGCGCAGGGTGACCGTGGACACGCCGAGCTGCCCGGCCAGCTCCATCTCTCCGGGCAGCTGCTCGCCGTCGGCGAGCAGCCCGAGCTCGATGGCGTCGCCGATCCGGTGTACGACCGTCTCGACGCGCGCGCGGTTGTCCACGGGAGTGAAGACGGCTCTGCGGACGCCGTCGCCCCTGTGTTGCTTCACGGTCACCACCTTGTGCGTTGACTCAACCTTTACTCTAAGGGGGTCTTGAAGTTTGAACTATGGCTTCATATCTTTCCGGTCAGTGTTGCAAACGTACCTCTGCACCAGAAAGGTTCCCCGCCCATGGAGGCAAAGGCGATCCGGCTCCAGGGCCTGCGAAAGGCGTTCGGTGAGACGACCGCCGTGTCCGGAGTCGATCTGGAGATAGCCGACGGCGAGTTCTTCTCGATGCTCGGCCCGTCCGGCTCGGGCAAGACGACCGTGCTGCGGATGATCGCCGGATTCGAGAGCCCGACCACGGGCCGGATCGAACTGGCCGGCCAGGAGGTCACCGGTCTCGCCCCCTTCGAACGGGACGTCCACACCGTCTTCCAGGACTACGCCCTGTTCCCGCACATGACCGTCGAGGAGAACGTCGCCTACGGCCTCAAGGTCCGCAAGGTGCCCAAGGCGGAGCGCCTGGTCCGGGCCCGCAAGGCGCTCGCCGACGTACGCCTGGAAGGGTTCGGCCGACGCCGTCCGAGCCGGCTCTCCGGAGGCCAGCGCCAGCGCGTCGCCCTCGCCAGGGCCCTGGTCGGACGCCCCCGCGTCCTGCTGCTCGACGAGCCGCTCGGCGCCCTCGACCTCAAGCTGCGCGAACAGATGCAGGTCGAACTCAAGGCGATCCAGCGCGAGGTCGGCATCACCTTCGTGTTCGTCACCCACGACCAGGAGGAGGCCCTGACGATGAGCGACCGCATCGCCGTCTTCCACCAGGGCCGCATCGAGCAGGTCGGCACCCCCGCCGAGATCTACGAACGCCCCGCCACCCCGTTCGTCGCGGGCTTCGTCGGCACCTCCAATCTGCTGGACGGCCAGTCTGCGCAGCAGATCGTCGGCGCCCCGGGCACGTACAGCATCCGGCCCGAGAAGATCCGGGTCCTCAAGGAGTCCGCCGAGGCCGACACGGCCGACGAGCCGGCGTTCTCCACCGCCACCGGCACGGTCGCCGAGGTCGTCTATCTGGGCGACGCCACCCGCTTCCTGGTGGACCTCGACGCGGGCGGCCGTCTCACCGCGCTTCAGCAGAACCTGGAGACCTCCTCCGAGGACGTCGCCGCCCTCCGCGGCACCCGGGTCCGGCTCCAGTGGCACCGCCGCCACGCCTTCCAGGTCCCCGACCCCCGCTGACTTCCACGCTCAGTCCACCGTCACGTATGGAGTACGCCGTGCGCCTCACCCCAACCCTCAAGGCCGCCGCCGCCGTCGCGGTGCTCCTCGCGGCCACCGCCTGCGGATCGTCCGGCAGCGGATCCTCCGCCGCCACCGGCTTCAACCCGCCGGACCTCAAGGCGCAGTCGAAGCTCGGCAAGACCGAGGGGCAGGTCAACCTGATCGCCTGGGCCGGCTACGTCGAGGACGGATCCAACGACCCCAAGGTCGACTGGGTCAGCGACTTCGAGAAGCAGACCGGCTGCCAGGTCAACTCCAAGGTGGCCGCCAGCTCCGACGAGATGGTCAAGCTGATGAAGACCGGCCAGTACGACGCGGTCTCCGCCTCCGGAGACGCCTCGCTGCGCCTCATCGCCTCGGGCGACGCGGCCCCGGTCAACACCGGCCTCGTACCGAACTACAAGGACGTCTTCAGCGGCCTGAAGAAGGGCGCCTGGAACTCCGTCCACGGCCAGATGTACGGCATCCCGCACGGCCGGGGCGCCAACCTCCTGATGTACAACACCCAGAAGGTCACCCCCGCCCCCACGTCCTGGTCCGCGGTCTTCGACGACGCCTCGGCGAACAAGGGCCATGTCACCGCGTACGACTCGCCGATCTACATCGCCGACGCGGCGCTCTATCTGAAGTCGGCCAGGCCCGAGCTGAAGATCAAGGACCCCTACGCGCTCGACCAGAAGCAGTTCGACGCGGCCGTCGCGCTGCTGAAGAAGCAGAACACGAACGTGGGGGAGTACTGGAGCGACTACCTCAAGGAGATCTCCGCCTTCAAGAGCGGCGACTCCGTGGTCGGCACCACCTGGCAGGTCATCGCCAACCTGACGGCCGGCGAGGGCGCCAAGATCAAGGCCTTCGTGCCCAAGGAGGGTTCCACGGGCTGGTCCGACACCTGGATGATCTCCGCCAAGGCCAAGCACCCCAACTGCGCCTACAAGTGGATGGACTGGATCATCTCGCCGAAGGTGAACGCCCAAGTCGCCGAGTACTTCGGTGAGGCGCCCGCCAACGCCCAGGCGTGCCAGTACACCAGCGACAAGTCCTTCTGCGACACCTTCCACGCCACCGACGAGGCCTACTGGAAGAACATCGCGTTCTGGAACACGCCCATCGAGCAGTGCCTCGACGGCCGCACCGACGTCAAGTGCGTCCCGTACGCGAAGTGGGTCCAGGCCTGGACCGAGATCAAGGGCTGATCGAACGATGACCACCACCGCGCAGGCCGCCGGACGCTCCCCCGTCCGGCGGCTCGCCGGGACCCTGCACCGGCGTCCCCGGCTGCGGCTGTCCCTGCTGCTGACCGCCCCCCTGCTCTGGCTGGCGGTGCTCTATCTCGGCTCGCTGGCCGTGCTGTTCGTCTCGGCGTTCTGGACGACGAACTCCTTCACCTCCGAGGTCGTGAAGGTCTGGTCGACCGACAACTTCAACCAGCTGCTCACCCTGCCCGTGTACCGGCAGGTGATCCTGCGCAGCATCGGTGTCGCCCTCGCGGTGACCGTCCTGTGCGCGGTGATCGCCTTCCCGATCGCCTTCTACACGGCCCGGATCGCCCGGCCCGAGCGGCGCCCGCTGCTCGTCGTCGCCATCCTCACGCCGCTGTGGGCGAGTTACCTCGTCAAGGTGTACGCCTGGCGGCTGATCCTCTCCCAAGGCGGCCTAGCCGACTGGGTGTTGAAACCCCTCGGGCTGAGCGGACCCGGGTACGGGCTGGTCGCGGCGGTCATCGCGCTGACCTATCTCTGGCTGCCGTACATGATCCTGCCGATCCACGCGGCGCTGGAGCAACTGCCCGCCAACCTGCTCGACGCGTCGGCGGACTTGGGAGCCGGGGCGGCCCGCACCTTCCGATCGGTCGTGCTGCCGATGGTCCTGCCGTCCGTGGCCGCCGGTTCGGTCTTCACCTTCTCGCTCAGCCTCGGCGACTACATCACCGTGCAGATCGTCGGCGGCAAGACCCAGCTCATCGGCAACGTCGTCTACTCCAACATCGAACTGAACCTGCCCATGGCCGCCGCGCTCGGCACGGTCCCCGTCGTGGTCATCGTGGTGTACCTCCTCGCGATGCGCCGCACGGGCGCCCTGAGCAGTCTCTGAGGAGCCCGCAGTGCAACTCTCCCGTTCCGCGCGCATCGCGCTGCGCGCCGCCGCCGGGCTCGGCTTCGCGTTCATCTACGTGCCGCTCGCGCTCGTCCTGGTCAACTCCTTCAACCGGGACCGCAGCGCCAGTTGGCCGCCGTCCGGGCTCACCTTCCACTGGTGGTCGGTCGCCTGGGAGAACGAGGGTGCCCGTGCGGCGCTGTGGGTCTCGGTCAAGGCCGGTCTCGGCGCCACGGCGATCGCGCTGGTTCTGGGCACGCTGATCGCCTTCGCGGTCGCCCGCCACCGCTTCTTCGGCCGGGACGCCATCTCCTTCGTGGTCGTCGTGCCGATCGCGCTGCCCGGCATCGTCACGGGCATCGCGCTCAACTCGGCGTTCAGCACGGTGCTCGAACCGCTCGGCGTCGGACTCGGTATGTTCACCGTGATCGTGGGCCACGCGACCTTCTGCATCGTCGTCGTCTTCAACAACGTGGTCGCGCGACTGCGCCGTACGTCCGGCACGTACGAGGAAGCCGCGATGGATCTGGGCGCCGACACCTTCCGGGCCTTCGTCGACGTCACCTTCCCGCTGGTGCGCTCGGCGCTGCTGGCCGGCGGACTGCTCGCCTTCGCGCTGTCCTTCGACGAGATCGTCGTGACGACGTTCACGGCCGGGCCCGGCATCGAGACCCTGCCGATCTGGATCTTCAACAACATGACCCGACCCCAGCAGGCACCGGTCGTGAACGTGGTGGCCGCCGTGCTCGTCCTGCTCTCGGTGATCCCGATCTACGCGGCGCAGCGGCTGTCCGCGGACACGGCCACCGAGAGCCGGATCTGACGAGGCCGATGAACTGCAGTTGTCAGAAGACCGGTTGACGCCGGTGCGGGCGACCGGGGTCCGCCGCACACGGACCCCGGCCGCCCTTCGTCGGCAGGTTGAAGGGCCGACTGTCAGCGCTTCGTGGTGCTGTTGAACAGCGAGCGCGACCAGACATAGCCGACCAGACTGATACCGGCGCACCAGGCGAGCGAGATCCAGCCGTTGTCGCCGATCGCCGAGCCGGAGAGCAGGCCGCGCAGCGTCTCGGTCATGGGCGTGAAGGGCTGGTTCTCGGCGAACCAGCGCAGGCCCGGAGACATCGAGCCGGCCGGCACGAACGCGGAGCCGAGGAACGGCAGGAACTGGACCAGCAGCGGCTTGTTGCTCGCGGACTCGACGGTCTTGGAGATCAGGCCGAGCGCCGCCGACAGCCAGGTCACCGCGAACGCGATGGCCGCGAGGAGGCCCGCGGCGGCAAGCCACTCGAGCGGGCTCGCGTCCGAGCGGAAACCGACGGCGAGTGCGAACCCCGCGACCAGGACGATGCTCGCCATGGTCTGGATGACGCTGCCGACGACATGGCCCGTCATGAACGACGAACGGGTGATGTTCATGGTGCGGAAGCGGTTGATGATGCCCTCGGTCATGTCGGAGCAGACCGCGATCGAGGTCGACATCGCCCCGGCCGCCACCCCCATGATGATGATGCCGGGCGTCAGATACTCCAGGTAGGCGTCCCGGCCGCCGCCCATTCCGGCGCCGATCGAGTCCCCGAAGGCGTACACGAACAGCAGCAGCATCAGGATCGGCATCATGGCGGCGCCGAGCGACACGCTCGGATAGCGGAGCGCGTGCTTGAGATTGCGCCGCAGCATCGTCATCGAGTCGTGCACGGCGTAGGTGAGGGTGCTCATCGCAGGGTCTCCTTGACATGAAGCGGGGTGCCGGTGTCGGTCCTGGTGGCGCCGTCGCCGGTCAGGGCGAGGAAAACGTCGTCGAGGTCGGGGGTGTGCACGGAGAAGTCGGCTGCCCTGACGTCGGCGGCGTCGAGCCGGTCGAGCAGGGCGCGCAGCGCGTCGAGACCGCCGTCGCCCGCCACGCGCAGCGCGAGGTCCTCGTCGTCGCGGGCCGCGCCGGGGAAGGCGTCGGCCGCGCGCTCGTACTCGGCGGGCTCGGTGAACCGCAGCCGTACATGACTGCCGGGGATCTGCGCCTTGAGCTCGTCGGCGGTGCCCTCGGCCACGATCCGGCCGCCGTCGAGCACGGCGATCCGGTCGGCCAACTGGTCCGCCTCTTCCAGGTATTGCGTGGTGAGGAAGACGGTGGTGCCGCCCGCGACCAGCGAGCGCACCGTGTCCCACATGGTGCGGCGGCTGCGTGGGTCGAGCCCGGTGGTCGGCTCGTCGAGGAAGATCACCTGGGGGTCGCCGACCAGCGTCATGGCGAGGTCGAGGCGGCGCCGCATACCGCCGGAGAAGGTCGCGGCCCGCTTGTCGGCGACATCCGCGATGTCGAAGCGCTGAAGCAACTCCTTGGTACGGGAGCGTCCTTCGCGCTTGCCGAGGCGCAGCAGGTCGGCCATGAGGAGCAGGTTCTCCTCGGCGGTGAGCAGGTCGTCGAGTGCGGAGAACTGCCCGGTGACGCCGATCGCGGCGCGTACCCCGTCCGGTGAGGTGGCGACGTCGTGGCCCGCGACCTGGGCCTGCCCGCCGTCGGCGGCGATGAGCGTGGACAGGATCTGCACGGTGGTGGTCTTGCCGGCGCCGTTGGGCCCGAGCAGCGCGAACACGGAACCGGCCGGGATACGCAGATCGATGCCGTCGAGCACGGCCTTGTCGCCGTACGACTTGCGCAGACCGATGGCGGAGACGGCGGCGGGCGGGTGCGGATCGTCGCCCAACCTGGGCATGGGCATGACAGAAGAAGGCATGGAGCTCTCCCGTTCGGAGGCTGAGTGAATGAGGGGCCGGAAGAGAAAGGAAAGGGGGCCGGGAGGGAGAAGGCGGGAGCGGGCACGGTGACGGCGCGGGGAAGAGGGAAGGCGGGGGCGGGAACGGTGACGCCGTGGGGACGAGAGGGTTCAGGACTTGGCACGGAGGACGTCGATGTTCCCCCAATTGCTCCGTGCGCGGACCGTGACCGTCCCCTCGGCCCGCTCCGGGGCCTCGGACGCGGCGAGCATGTTGCGTACCTGCCCGCGGTTGGAACTGACGTCGAGCCAGGCGGCGGTGCCCGCACGGATGCCGATCTCGATGGAGCCGTTGGAGGTCTCCAACTGGATCTCGCCGCCGCTGACTTCGGCGACACGAAGATGCCCGTTGGTCGTGGTGCCGGTGACCGATGCCTCGGCGCGTGTGATGTCGATGCCACCGTTGGCGCCGCTGACCCGCAGCTCGCCGGTCACGGTGCCGACGGTCGTGGTGCCGTGCGAGTTCTTCAGGACGGCGGGCCCGTCGACCGTGCCGACGCGCACGTTGCCGGTGCTGCTGGTGATCTCGGCCATGCCCTCGATCCGGTCCACGGTGATCAGGCCGTGCGACGCGGTCAGCTTCAGCGGGCCGGTGGTGTCGAGGCGGACGTCGCCCGCCGAGGTCTTCAGCCGGACCTCGCCGAGCCGGCCCTCGGCGAGGACCTGGGTCCAGGAGCAGGCAATGTCGACCTGCGAGCCCGTGGGCAGGTCGACCGTCACATCGACGGCGCCGCTGGAACCGACCAGGTGGCGTTGCTTCGTCCTGACCGTCAGGACGCCGCTCGCGTACACGACCTCGGTCTGCTCGGCAGCTCGTACGTCCCTGTCCTTCTTCGGGTCGAGGGGCCGCACCTCGACGACCGTGTCGGGGCGGTCGCCCGCGGTGAACCGGATGGAACCCGCGGTCACGTTGCCGGTGACCGAGATCGGTTCGGGAGTGTCGAAAGAAGGCATGGCTGTACCGTCCTCGTGAGTCCTTGAGCCGTCCCCGCAGGTGGGGCTCGGTGTGGGTGAAGTGGTGCGGGTGCGGGCGCGGCTACCGCACCCAGCCCGTGAAGCTCTGTCCGATCGTGCGGGCCTTCTCCGTCGTGCGCGGCCGCGTGCCGCCGTCGACCGCCGCCGACACGGCCCGCACCAGCCACGCGTTGACCGACAGGCCTTCATGGTTCGCGGCCTCCTCGGCGCGCGCCTTGAGGTGGGCCGGCAGGCGCAGATTGACGCGAGCGGTGCCGCCCGCGTCGCCCTCTGCGGGCGCCTGCGTCCTGAAGGGTTCGACGGGCGCCTCGGCCGCATCCGCGGGGCTGCCGTAAGAGGGCGGCAGCGTCACCACGAAGTCGGGGTCCAGCCCGCGCAGCCGTACGTCGACCGAGCCGGGGGCGAGTTCGCGGGTGATCTCGTCCATCGCGGCGGAGAGCACATTGAGCATGGTCAGACGCGTCGCCGACTCCAGGGGAGCGGTGAGCCGCTCGGCCAGCTCACGGGCTTCTTCTCCGCCGGCTTCGGCGGCCACCGCGAGTTCGCGGCGCAAGGTGTCGACATACGGAGTGAGGTCCATGACGGCATGGTGGCACCACTGTGGCGCCATCCGCAAGCCCGCATGGCGCTTTGCGTGAGGCGGTTTCGAGGAAAGTGGCTCTGACCTGCTGGGATATCGGTGACTCGGCGTGAGTCACGATGGCGCCACGGGTGTCCGTACGCCATCTGGGGGCACGGAATGGCGCCGGGTGGCACCGGATGGCACCAGGGGGCGTCATTCGGTGCCACCCGGTGTCACGTGGCGCCACGTCCTGCCCTGTGTGTCGCAAGGGGGCGCTCAGTGCCCGCCTCGCGGGCCGCCGCAGCGCCTGCGTCGCCACTCCTTGGCAGTCTTCGTGGTCTTAGGGTCCCAGAAGGGTGATGTGTGACATAGTACTGACGTGAGCCAGCTCTTTACCTGCGATGTCGTGGTCGTCGGAGCCGGAATGGTGGGCGCCGCCTGCGCCTTGTACGCGGCTCGCGCGGGCCTCGACGTCGCCGTGGTGGACCGCGGCCCGGTGGCCGGCGGCACGACGGGCGCGGGCGAGGGCAATCTGCTCGTCTCCGACAAGGAACCCGGACCCGAACTCGACCTCGCCCTGCTCTCCGGGCGTCTGTGGGCCGACCTCGCCGAGGAACACGCGGGCGCGATCGAGTACGAGGCCAAGGGCGGTGTCGTCGTGGCCTCCACACCCGAGGGCCTGGCCGCGCTGGAGACCTTCGCGGCGGGCCAGCGGGCGGCCGGTGTCCTGGCCGAACCGGTCGCCGCCGATCAACTGCACGATCTGGAACCGTACTTGGCTCCGGGGCTGGCGGGGGCCGTCCGCTATCCGCAGGACACCCAAGTGATGCCCGCCCTGGCCGCCGCGCATCTTCTACGGGCCTCGGGGGCGCGGCTGCTGACCGGGCGCACCGTGACCGAGGTGCTGCGCGGGAGGGACGGCTCGGTCCGCGGTGTGCGCACCGACCAGGGCGATCTGCGCGCACCCGCCGTCGTCAACGCGGCCGGCACCTGGGGGGCCGAGGTGGCGTCTCTGGCGGGTGTCACCCTCCCCGTCCTGCCCCGTCGCGGATTCGTCCTCGTCACCGAGCCGCTGCCGCGCCGGGTGCGCCACAAGGTCTACGCCGCGGACTACGTCGCCGACGTCGCCAGTGATTCGGCCGCCCTCCAGACGTCACCGGTGGTCGAGGGGACCGCGGCCGGCCCGATCCTGATCGGTGCGAGCAGGGAACGGGTCGGCTTCGACCGGTCGTTCTCGCTGCCCGTCGTACGGGAACTGGCGTCTGGCGCCACGCGGCTCTTTCCCTTCCTGTCGCAGGTGCGCGCCCTGCGGACCTACCTCGGGTTCCGGCCCTACCTGCCCGACCATCTGCCAGCCATCGGCCCCGACCCCCGGGCGCCCGGTCTCTTCCACGCCTGCGGGCACGAGGGGGCGGGCATCGGACTGTCCACCGGGACCGGACAGCTCATCGCGCAGGTCCTGGCGGGCCGGACACCCGGCCTCGACCTCGCGCCGTTCCGGCCCGACCGTTTCTCCGAGGAGGCCGCGTGAATCCCCTGGACCTCGTACGGGCCGAGCCCGGCCCCGCGTTCACCGTCACCCTCGACGGCCGGGACATCGAAGTGCTGCCCGGGCGGACCGTCGCCGCCGCGCTGTGGGCCGAAGGTGTCACCTCCTGGCGCACGACCCGTGACGCGGGCCGGCCTCGCGGTGTCTTCTGCGGCATCGGCGTCTGCTTCGACTGTCTCGTCACCGTCAACGACCGTCCCAACCAGCGGGCCTGTCTGGTTCCGCTGGCGCCGGGCGACGCGATCCGCACCCAGGAAGGCACCGGCCACGATGACTGACGGACGCCACCTCGCGGTGATCGGCGCGGGCCCGGCCGGTCTCGCCGCCTCCCTCGCCGCGGCGGCCCGCGGCATCCACGTGACACTGATCGACTCGGCAGCGGCGGCGGGCGGGCAGTTCTACCGTCGGCCCGCGAGCGGTCTTGGTGCCCGGCGGCCCCGGGCACTGCACCACCAGTGGCACACCTGGGAACGGCTGGAGCAGGGGCTCGCCGGGCACCTGGAAGCGGGCACCGTCGAACACTTGACGGACCATCATGTGTGGCTGGTCGAACGGACCGAAGCGACGTTCGCCGGTGCCGGTGCCGGTGCCGGCACGGGTGCTGGTGCTGGTGCTGGCTGCGGTGCTGGGTCCGGGGCCGGGGCCGCCCGTCACGGCACGTCCGCCGAGCACGCGCACACCGTCCCCGTCGCACGGCCCGGATTCACCGTCCACGCCCTCCTCGGACCCCTCCAGGAGCGCTCCGTCGCCGTGCGCGCGGACGCCGTGCTCCTCGCCACCGGTGGGTACGAGAAGGTGCTGCCCTTCCCCGGCTGGACCCTGCCCGGAGTCGTGACCGCGGGCGGAGCCCAGGCCATGCTCAAGGGCGGACTCGTCGTGCCGGGTCGGACGGCCGTCGTCGCGGGAACCGGACCGCTCCTGCTGCCCGTGGCGACCGGACTGGCCGCCGCCGGGGTCGAGGTCGCCGCGCTGGTGGAGTCCGCCGATACGAAGGGGTTCATCCGCGGGGCGGGGGCGCTGGCGGCTCAGCCCGGCAAGCTTGTCGAGGGAGCCCGGTACGCGGCACAACTCCTGCGCCACCGCGTGCCGTTCATGACTCTGCACACCGTCGTCGAAGCCCATGGCGAAGAGCGGCTCGAAGCCGTCACCGTCGCGGCGCTCGACCCCGACGGTCGGGTACGGCCCGGATCCGGGCGCCGCATCCCCTGCGACACGCTCGCCGTCGGCCACGGGATGATCCCGCACACCGATCTCGCCGAAGCGCTCGGCTGCCGTATCGACGGGTCGAGGGTCGCCGTGGACGACGAGCAGCGAACCGACGTGCCCGGTATCTGGGCCGCGGGTGAGACCACCGGCATCGGCGGCGCCGCGCTCTCCCTGGCCGAGGGACACCTCGCGGGCCGGTCGGCCGCCGCCCGGCTCTCGGGCGCCGAACCCGACCAGCGCGCGGCCGCCCGAGCCGTCAGATCCCGTACGAGAATGCGGTCGTTCTCCGCCGCGCTGGACGCGGTGTACACGCCACCCGCGCACTGGACGGACCAGGTGACCGACGACACCGTCGTGTGCCGCTGCGAGGAGGTCACGGGCGGCCGCATCCGCGAGGCCGTCGCCGACCTCGGGGCGGGCGACGTGCGGACGGTCAAACTGCTCACCCGCGCCGGGATGGGGTGGTGCCAGGGCCGGATGTGCGAACCCGCGGTCGCCGGACTCGCCGGCTGCGAACAGGCGTCCGCGCGACGGTTGTTGGCGCGCCCGGTACCGCTCGGTGTGCTCGCCCGCGCCGGTACGGACGACGACCGGCCGCCTTGCCCGGGCCCTCCTCCCACCCGGAGGTGACCCGCGTCCACCCGCCCCGACGCGGGTGCCACAGTAAAATGTCACACCCTATTGAGAGGGGATGTACCTCATGACCGTCACCCCCGACAGCCGCCCCTGGCGCGGAGTCCTCGTCGCCACCGCGCTCCCGCTGAACGACGACCTCTCCGTGGACTACGACCGGTACGCCGAGCACTGTGCCTGGCTCGTCGAGAACGGCTGCGACGGCGTCGTACCGAACGGTTCACTCGGCGAGTACCAGGTGCTCACGCCCCAGGAGCGCGCCAAGGTCGTGGACACCGCCGTCGCCGCGATCGGCGGGTCCCGGGTGATGCCCGGCGTCGCCGCGTACGGCTCCGCCGAGGCCCGCCGCTGGGCCGAACAGGCGAGGGACGCGGGCTGCGGCGCCGTGATGCTGCTGCCGCCCAACGCCTACCGCGCGGACGAGCGTTCCGTCCTCGCCCACTACGAAGAGGTCTCCCGGGCGGGCGTCCCGGTCGTCGCGTACAACAACCCGATCGACACCAAGGTCGACCTGGTGCCCGAACTCCTGGCGAAGCTGCACGCCGCCGGATTCATCCAGGGTGTCAAGGAGTTCTCCGGCGATGTGCGCCGCGCCTACCGCATCGCCGAACTCGCCCCGGAACTCGACTTGTTGATCGGCGCCGACGACGTCCTGCTCGAACTCGCCGTCGCGGGGGCCAAGGGCTGGGTGGCCGGCTACCCGAACGCGCTGCCCCGTGCGAGCGTCGAGCTCTACCGCGCGGCAGTCGCCGGTGACCTCGACACCGCGGGCACGCTCTACCGCCGACTGCACCCGCTGCTGCGCTGGGACTCCCAGGTCGAGTTCGTCCAGGCCATCAAGCTGTCCATGGACATCGTCGGCCGCCACGGCGGTCCGGTCCGGCCGCCGCGCGTCCCGCTGCTGCCCGAGCAGGAGGCCGCCGTACGCCTGGCCACGGACCGGGCCGTGGCCGCCGGTCTCGCCTGAGCCGGCACCGGCCTCCACGCCGCCCGCCGACACCGCTCAGCCGCCCGCCGACAGCACCAAGGAGTCCCATGCGCAGCAAACTCGTCCTGCACGCCGTCGACTCGCACACCGAGGGCATGCCCACCCGGGTGATCACCGGCGGGATCGGCACGGTCCCGGGCGCGACCATGAACGAGCGGCGGCTGTACTTCCGCGAGCACCGCGACGACATCAAGCAGCTCCTGATGAACGAGCCGCGCGGCCACGCGGCCATGAGCGGTGCCATCCTCCAGCCGCCCACCCGCCCGGACTGCGACTACGGCGTGATCTACATCGAGGTGTCGGGCTATCTCCCGATGTGCGGCCACGGCACCATCGGCGTCGCGACGGTGCTGGTGGAGACCGGCATGGTCGAGGTCGTCGAGCCCGTGACCACGATCCGGCTCGACACCCCGGCGGGTCTCGTGGTCGCCGAGGTCGCCGTCGAGGACGGCGCGGCCAAGGCGGTCACGCTCAAGAACGTGCCGTCCTTCGCCGTCGGCCTCGACCGCTCGGCCACGCTCGCCGACGGGCGCACGGTGACGTACGACCTGGCCTACGGCGGGAACTTCTACGCGATCCTGCCGCTGGAGCAGTTCGGCCTGCCCTTCGACCGCTCCCGCAAGGACGAGATCCTCGCGGCGGGACTGGCGCTGATGGACGCGGTCAACGCCGAGGGCGAGCCCGTGCACCCCGAGGACCCGTCCATCCGCGGCTGCCACCACGTCCACCTGTACGCGCCCGGGGCGACGGCCCGCTTCTCGCGGCACGCGATGGCGATCCACCCCGGCTGGTTCGACCGCTCACCCTGCGGTACGGGCACCAGCGCGCGCATGGCCCAGCTGCACGCCCGTGGTGAACTCCCGCTGGACACCGAGTTCGTGAACGAGTCCTTCATCGGGACCCGGTTCACCGGACGGCTGCTCGGCACCACCGAGGTCGCCGGAATGCCCGCCGTGCTGCCCAGCTTCACGGGACGCGCCTGGATCACGGGGACGGCCCAGTACCTGCTCGACCCTTCGGACCCGTTCCCGGCCGGGTTCGTCCTGTGAGCGGCCCGGCTCCGCGACGTAGATACTGGTGGTCCGAGTAACACGTGATATGGCACAAGGCCGGTGCGGCAGGACGACGACGCACCGGTCCGTACGACCCGTACGAGGAGACCCCGATGGCCGACCGGCGCAGCAGCTCACCCTCCGCCGCTCCCGACCTGCCCACGCTGGGCGGCAGGCGGAGCAGCTATCGCGAGCGTGTGGCCGACGCACTGCGCGCCGCGCTGATCGCGGGCGAGCTGCGGCCCGGCGAGGTCTACTCGGCGCCCACGCTGGCGGCCCGTTTCGGTGTCTCGGCGACTCCGGTCCGCGAGGCCATGCTCGACCTGGCCAAGGAGGGGCTGGTCGACACGGTCCCCAACAAGGGGTTCCGCGTCACGGCGGTCTCCGAGAAGCAGCTCGACGAATACACCCACATCCGCTCGCTCATCGAGATCCCCACCGTCGTGCGGCTGGCCACCACGGCGGACCCCGTCTCGCTGGAGGCGCTGCGGCCCGCCGCCCGGGAGATCGTGACCGCGGCGGCCGCCGGTGACCTCATCGCCTACGTGGAGGCGGACATCCGCTTCCACCTCGGCCTGCTGGCCCTCGCCGGCAACGCCCATCTGGTCGAGGTCGTCGGCGACCTGCGCAAGCGCTCGCGCCTGTACGGGCTCGACGCCCTGGCCGAGGCGGGCCGTCTGGAGGCCTCGGCCAGGGAGCACCTGGAACTCCTCGACGCCCTTGTCGAGCGCGACGAGCGCGCCGTGCACGCGGTGATGACGCGTCATCTGGGCCATGTCCGCGGTCTGTGGGCGGCCCCCTGAGGCGTCGGCCGGGGTGAGCGTGAAGCGGCTGAATTTTTACGCAAGCGACTTGCATTTCTTGCGCTATTCTTGCGCTCATGACGCGACGACTTGCTCAGGTGGCGAAGAAGGTCGGGGTCAGCGAGGCCACGGTCAGCCGGGTACTCAACGGCAAGCCCGGAGTCTCCGACTCCACCAGGCAGGCGGTCCTCTCCGCCCTCGACGTCCTCGGCTACGAGCGGCCGACCCAGCTGCGCGGCGAACGCGCGCGGCTCGTCGGGCTCGTCCTGCCCGAGCTGCAGAACCCGATCTTCCCGGCCTTCGCCGAAGTGATCGGCGGGGCGCTCGCCCAGCTCGGCCTCACTCCCGTGCTGTGCACCCAGACCAAGGGCGGCGTCTCCGAGGCCGACTACGTCGAGCTGCTGCTCCAGCAGCAGGTCTCCGGCGTGGTGTTCGCCGGCGGTCTGTACGCACAGGCCGACGCGCCGCACGACCACTACCGCCAGCTCGCGGACCGCAAAATTCCGGTGGTGCTGGTCAACGCGGCCATCGAGCACCTCGGCTTCCCCTGCGTCTCCTGCGACGACGCCGTCGCCGTCGAACAGGCCTGGCGTCATCTCGACTCGCTCGGCCACGAGCGGATCGGGCTCGTCCTCGGCCCCGGCGACCACATGCCCTCGGGCCGCAAGCTCGCGGCGGCCCGCGCCCTCTCGCCGGGGCTCCCCGACGAGCACGTGGCGCGGGCGATGTTCTCGCTGGAGGGCGGTCAGGCCGCGGCCACCCGGCTGCTCGACCAGGGGGTCACCGGCATCATCTGCGCCAGCGACCCGCTCGCGCTCGGTGCCGTACGGGCCGCTCGCCGCAAGGGGCTCAGCGTCCCCGGCGAGATCTCCGTCGTCGGGTACGACGACTCGGCGTTCATGAACTGCACCGAACCCCCGCTGACCACGGTCCGCCAGCCGATCGAGGCCATGGGGCGTGCCGCGGTGGAACTGCTGAGCGCGCAGATCGGCGGCAGCAGTGTGACCGCCGAAGAGCTGTTGTTCGAACCGGAGTTGGTGGTGCGCGGGTCGACCGCGCAGGCGCCCCGCGGCTGAGTGGCTCGGCCGCGGTGTGCGGCCGAGTGCCCGGCTGAGGTGTGCGGCTGAGACGCGCGGCCGAGGTGCGCGGTTGAGACACCCGCGACCGAGGCCGGTGGTCGAGGCCGGTTGCCGAGGTCGGCGGTCGTGGTCTGCAACCACCTGCCACGCCACCCTCAATCGCTGTCAAATAATTACAGATTCTGCGCGACATCTTGCGGACAGATGTCGGCGGTGCTTGAGTGTGCGGCGCCAGAACACGGCGGCACGCCCGCCGTGGGCCTTCCCCGCTCCAGCCCGAAGGGGTCCACCAATGAGAAGTACCGGGTTCCGCCGTACCTTCGTCATGCTCATGGCGTCCTCCGTCGCGCTCACCGCCGCCGCCTGCGGTTCGAGCGGCGACGACGCGGCCAACGGAAAGACCCGCATCACGGTCAACTGTGAGCCGCCGAAGAGCGCCAAGGTCGACCGTTCGTTCTTCGACGCCGACATCAAGGCGTTCGAGAAGGCCAACCCGGGCATCGACGTCGTCGCACACGACGCGTTCCCGTGTCAGGACCCCAAGACCTTCGACGCCAAACTGGCCGGCGGTCAGATGGAGGACGTGTTCTACACGTACTTCACCGACGCCAAGCACGTCGTCGACGTCAACCAGGCCGCTGACATCACGAGTTACGTCAAGGACCTCAAGAGCTACAGCACCATCCAGCAGCAGCTGCGCGACATCTACACCGTGGACGGCAAGATCTACGGCGTCCCTCGCACCGGCTACTCGATGGGCCTCATCTACAACAAGAAGCTCTTCCAGCAGGCCGGCCTCGACCCGAACAGGCCCCCGGCCACCTGGGAGGAACTGCGCGCGGACGCAAAGAAGATAGCCGCGCTGGGCAAGGGCACGGTCGGTTACGCCGACTACAGCGCCCAGAACCAGGGCGGTTGGCACTTCACCGCCGAGCTCTACTCACAGGGCGGGAACGTCGTCGCCGAGGACGGCAAGACGGCGACCGTCGACACCCCCGAGGGCAAGGCGGTCCTGCAGAACCTGAAGGACATGCGCTGGGGCGACAACTCCATGGGCAGCAAGCAGCTGTTGGTCATCAACGACGTCCAGCAGATGATGGGCTCCGGCAAGCTCGGCATGTACCTCTCCGCGCCCGACAACATCCCGATCCTCGTCAAGGAGAAGGGCGGCAACTACAACGACCTCGCCCTCGCGCCCATGCCCGGCGGCAAGGGCACGCTCATCGGCGGCGACGGCTACATGTTCAACAAGAAGGACACCCCGGAGCAGATCAAGGCCGGCCTCAAGTGGCTCGACCACATGTTCCTGACGCCCGGATCCGGCTTCCTCGGCGACTACGCCCGCGCCAAGCAGAACAACGCCCCGGTCGGCCTGCCCGAGCCGCGTCTGTTCACCGGTGCCGCGGACGCCAAGGACCAGCAGGTCAAGAAGGCCAACGCCAATGTGCCCGTGGACAATTACCAGGCCTTCCTCGACGGCAACCAGAGCCTGCAGATGAAGATCGAGCCCCCGCAGGCCCAGCAGATCTACTCCGTCCTCGACGCCGCGGTGTCCGCCGTCCTCACCAAGAAGGACGCCGACATCGACCAGCTCCTCAAGGACGCCTCCGGCAAGATCGACTCCATCCTGGCCCGAGGCTGACACCGTTCTTGACTTCCTCCCCCGCCTAAAGGCGGGGGGTTCCAGCGGTCGCCCGCTGGGGTTCCTGCTTCATCGACGAATGCCCCGTCCGGGAGGACTCCCGTTGAGGTCTTACACCGTCTCCACAGGCAGACACGGCCAGCCCGGCCGCGAGAATGTTCTTCGCCGCGTTCACGTCGCGGTCGTGCACCGTGCCGCACTCGCACGTCCATGCTCGGACGTTCAGCGGCAGTGTCGCCCGGATCGTGCCGCAGGCCCCGCACAGCTTGCTGGACGGGGACCAGCGGTCGACCACGACGAGGTCGCGCCCGTACCAGGCGCACTTGTACTCCAGCATCGTTCGCAGCTCACGCCAGGCCGCGTCCGAGACGGCTCGGGAGAGCCCGCGGTTCTTGACCATGTTGCGGACGGCCAGGTCCTCGATCACGACCGTTTGATTCTCACGGACGAGACGAGTGGTCAGCTTGTGCAGGAAGTCGCGGCGCCGGTCGGCGATCCGGGCGTGGATTCTGGCGACCTTCCGCCGTGCCTTGGCCCGGTTCGCGCCGTCGCCCCCGGCCTTGCGGGACAGCTCCCGCTGGGCCTTCGCCAGACGGACGCGGTCACGGCGCTCGTGCCGGGGGTTGGTGACCTTCTCCCCGGTGGACAGGGTCACCAGCGAGGTGATCCCCGCGTCGATGCCGACAGCGGCCGTGGTGGCCGGTGCCGGGGTGATCGCGTCGTCGCACAGCAGCGACACGAACCAGCGTCCGGCCGCGTCCTGGGACACGGTCACCGTGGACGGCTGTACGCCTTCGGGGAGCGGCCTGGACCACACGATGTCCAGGGGCTCGCGCATCCTGGCGAGGGTGAGCTTGCCGTCGCGGTAGCGGAACGCCGAGCTGGTGTACTCGGCACAGCGGCGGGACTTCTTGCGCGACTTGAATCGCGGGTACTTCGCCCGTCCCTCGAAAAAGCTGGTGAACGCGCCTTGCAGGTGCCGCAGGCACTGCTGCAGCGGCACCGAGGACACCTCGGTGAGGTAGGCGAGGTCCTCGGTCTTCTTCCACGCGGTGAGCATCGCCGAGGTCGCGTTGTAGTTGACCCTCTCCCGCCGCTGGTACCACGCGGTGGTACGGGCCTGGAGGGCCAGGTTGTAGACCTTGCGCACGCATCCGAAGGTGCGCGACAGCTCCGCCGCCTGCGCATCCGTCGGATGGAAGCGGTACCTGAACGCCCGCTTCACGTGAGTGGCCATGACTCACAAACTATCACAACAGATTGTGACCATTTGCGGGCTGTCGGTGATGAGCGGCGATCCGCCCCGGCGGCGAATCGTCTTCCCCTGCCCTGCTCCGCAGGCAATCCGATTCCTCTCCGGCCTGAAGGCCGGGGTTTCCCCGAAGGTCTTCGATGAAGACCGCATCGAAGCCCCCCGCAGCGCTCCCTCCGGCCGCCCTCGGCGTGCCGGAGGTGCCGCGGTCGGCCGGGCGCCGGGCCGGGGGATCGTGGCGCCGGCGCCTGGCCGACCAATCACGTGCGTACGCCTTTCTGATCGGCGGTCTGCTCTGCTTCGCCTTGTTCTCCTGGTACCCGGCGATCCGCGCGATCGTGATCGCCTTCCAGAAGTACACGCCGGGCAGCGGCGGGGAGTGGGTCGGCACCGCCAACTTCACCCGGGTCTTCCACGACCCGGAGTTCACCGCCGCCTGGCGCAACACCCTCACCTTCACGCTGCTCGCCCTGCTCATCGGCTTCGCCGTTCCCTTCGTGATGGCGCTGGTGCTCAATGAACTGCGGCACGCGAAGGCCTTCTTCAGAGTCGTGGTCTATCTGCCGGTGATGATCCCGCCGGTGGTCAGCGCCCTGCTGTGGAAGTGGTTCTACGACCCCGGAGCGGGCCTCGCCAACGAGACGCTGCGCGCTCTGCACCTGCCGACCTCGAACTGGTCCAACGGCGCCGACACCGCCCTCGTCTCGCTGGTCATCGTCGCCACCTGGGCCAACCTCGGCGGCACCGTCCTCATCTACCTCGCCGCGCTCCAGAGCATTCCCGGCGAGCTGTACGAGGCGGCCGAGCTGGACGGTGCGAACATCCTGCAGCGGATCCGGCATGTGACGATCCCTCAGACCCGCTTCATCATCCTCATGCTGATGCTGCTTCAGATCATCGCCACCATGCAGGTCTTCACCGAGCCGTTCGTCATCACCGGCGGCGGCCCCGAGGACAAGACCGTCACGGTGCTCTACCTGATCTACAAGTACGCCTTCCTCTACAACGACTTCGGAGGGGCCTGCGCGTTGAGCGTCGTGCTGCTCGTCCTGCTCGGCGTCTTCTCCGCGCTGTACCTGCGGCTGACCCGCTCGGAAGGGGAGGACGCATGAGCACCCGCACCCTGGTCTCCCCGCTCGCCCTGGCCCGCCCGCGCGGCAGAGCCGTCTACTGGACCGTCTTCGGCGGTGTCGTCCTGCTCTTCGCGCTGGCCTTCCTCTTCCCCGTCTACTGGATGGTGACCGGCGCCATGAAGTCGCCGGACGAGGTGACGCGCACCCCGCCGACCCTCGTACCGGACCACTGGCACCTCGGCGGCTACACCGACGCGTGGGACCTGATGGACCTGCCCACCCACCTGTGGAACACCGTTGTCCAGGCGACGGGTGCCTGGCTGCTCCAGCTCGTCTTCTGCACGGCCGCCGCCTACGCCCTGTCCAAACTGAAGCCGGCCTTCGGCAAGGTGATCCTCGGCGGCATCCTCGCCACCCTGATGGTCCCCGCGCAGGCCCTGGTGGTCCCCAAGTACCTGACCGTCGCCGACCTGCCCGTCCTCCACACCAGCCTGCTCAACTCCCCGCTCGGGATCTGGCTGCCCGCCGTCGCCAACGCCTTCAACCTCTATCTCCTCAAGCGCTTCTTCGACCAGATCCCGCGCGATGTCCTGGAGGCCGCCGAGATCGACGGCGCCGGACGGCTGCGCACCCTGTGGTCGATCGTGCTGCCGATGTCCCGGCCCGTCCTCGGAGTCGTGTCGATCTTCGCCCTGGTCGCCGTCTGGCAGGACTTCCTCTGGCCGCTGATGGTCTTCTCGGACACCGACAAGCAGCCCATCAGCGTGGCCCTCGTCCAGCTGTCGCAGAACATCCAACTGACCGTGCTCATCGCCGCGATGGTGATCGCCAGCATCCCCATGGTCGTGATGTTCCTGGTGTTCCAGCGGCACATCATCGCCGGGATCAGCGCGGGCAGCACCAAGGGCTGACGCCTGTACGTGACCTCCTCGAACGAAAGGCTACGCACCGTGGGACAGCCCCGCCCTGCCCGAAATCAGTCCGAGTGGTGGCGCTCCGCCGTCATCTACCAGGTGTACGTCCGCAGCTTCGCGGACGGCGACGGCGACGGCACCGGCGACCTCGCGGGCGTCCGCGCCAGACTCCCGTACCTCGCCGAACTCGGCGTGGACGCCCTGTGGTTCAACCCCTGGTATCTCTCACCCCTGGCCGACGGCGGCTACGACGTCGCCGACTACCGCGCCATCGATCCGGCCTTCGGGACCCTCGCCGAGGCGGAGAAACTCATCGGCGAGGCCCGCGAACTGGGCATCCGCACCCTGGTCGACATCGTGCCGAACCACGTCTCCGACCAGCACCCCTGGTTCCGGGCGGCCCTGGCCGGCGGCCCGGAGCGCGACCTCTTCCACTTCCGCCCCGGACGCGGCGAATATGGTGAACTCCCGCCCAACGACTGGCCGTCCCAGTTCGCCGGCTCCGCCGAACCGGTGTGGACCCGGCTGCCCGACGGCGACTGGTACCTCCACCTCTTCACCCCCGAGCAGCCCGACCTCAACTGGGCGCACCCGGCCGTCCGCCAGGAGCACGAGGACATCCTGCGCTTCTGGTTCGAGCGCGGAGTGGCGGGCGTGCGCATCGACTCGGCGGCCCTGCTCGCCAAGGACCCCGACCTGCCCGACTTCGTCGAGGGCCGCGACCCGAACCCGTACGTCGACCGTGACGAGCTCCATGACATCTACCGCTCCTGGCGGGCGGTCGCCGACGCCTACGACGGCATCTTCGTCGGCGAGGTCTGGCTCCCCGACTCCGAGCGCTTCGCCCGCTATCTGCGCCCCGACGAACTGCACACCGCCTTCAACTTCTCCTTCCTGTCCTGCCCCTGGGACGCCGGACGGCTGCGCACCTCCATCGACGAGACCCTCGCCGAGCACGCCCCCGTCGGGGCCCCCGCCACCTGGGTGCTGTGCAACCACGACGTGACCCGCACGGTCACCCGCTACGGCCGCACGGACACCGGCTTCGACTTCACCGCCAAGGCCTTCGGCACCCCCACCGACCTGGCGCTCGGCACCCGCCGGGCCCGCGCCGCAGCCCTGCTCTCGCTCGCCCTGCCCGGCTCGGTGTACGTCTACCAGGGCGAAGAACTCGGTCTGCCCGAGGTGGAGTTGCCGCTCGACAGCATCCAGGACCCGATGCACTTCCGCTCCGGGGGCGCGGACCCGGGCCGCGACGGCTGCCGGGTCCCGCTGCCCTGGGCCGCCGAGGCCCCGTACGCCGGATTCGGCGGTGACCCCTGGCTGCCGCAGCCCGCCGGCTGGCCCGCGTACGCCGCCGACCGCCAGGTGGAGGACCCCACCTCGATGCTGAGCCTCTACCGTGCCGCGCTCCGCATCCGCCGGACCGAACCGGGCTTCGGTGACGGCCCGCTCAGCTGGCTGTCCGCACCGGAGGGCGTCCTCGCCTTCGCCCGCACGGACGGTCTGCTCTGTGTCGTCAATCTGGCCGACGGCTCGGTCGAGCTCCCGGAGCACTCCCGACTCCTGTGTGGCAGCGGCCCGTTGGACGCCGACGGGTTCCTTCCGCCGGACACGGCGGTCTGGCTGCGCGCCTGAGGCCGCCGGACCGCACAGCGCTGTCCCCAGACCCCCACCATGAAGGGATCAGCACATGCACAGCACCAGAACTGTCAGGCGCATGCCATTGGCGTGCGCCGCGGCCGTCGCCCTCGCCGCTGGCATGCTCAGCGCCTCCACCGCCCACGCCGCGGTGGCGGCCGCGGGGGCGACCCTGCCCTTCACCTCGGTCGAGGCCGAGTCCGCCACCACCACGGGCACCAGGATCGGCCCGGACTACACGCAGGGCACCCTCGCCTCGGAAGCCTCCGGACGACAGGCCGTACGCCTCTCGGCGGGCCGGCGTGTCGAGTTCACGGCGCCCCGCGCGGCCAACGCGGTGAATGTCTCCTACAGCGTCGCCGACGGCCAGTCGGGCACCCTCGACGTGTACGTCAACGGCACGAAGATCTCCAAGACGCTCGCCGTCACCTCCAAGTACTCCTACGTGGACACGTCCTGGATCGCCGGCGCCAAGCAGCACCACTTCTTCGACAACGCACGTCTGTTGCTCGGCCAGAACGTACAGGCGGGCGACAAGATCGCCTTGCAGGCCACCTCCACCCAGGCGACCCTCGACGTCGCCGACTTCGAGCAGGTCGGCGCTGCCGCGGCCCGCCCCGCCGGCTCGGTGTCCGTCACCGACAAGGGAGCGGACCCCAGCGGCCAGGGCGACTCCACCCAGGCCTTCCGGGACGCGATCTCCGCCGCCCAGGGCGGCGTGGTGTGGATTCCGCCGGGCGACTACCGCGTGACGTCCTCGCTGAACGGCGTCCAGAACGTGACGCTGCAGGGCGCCGGCAGCTGGTACTCCGTCGTCCACACCTCGCGTTTCATCGACCAGAGCAGCTCCTCGGGCGGTGTCCACCTCAAGGACTTCGCCGTCATCGGCGAGGTCACCGAACGCGTCGACTCCAACCCCGACAACTTCGTCAACGGCGCGCTGGGACCCGGCAGTTCGGTCTCCGGGATGTGGCTCCAGCACCTCAAGGTCGGCCTGTGGCTGACCGGCAACAACGACAACCTCGTGGTCGAGAACAACCGCATCCTCGACACCACCGCCGACGGCCTCAACCTCCACGGCAACGCGCACGGCGTCCGCGTGAGCAACAACTTCCTGCGCAACCAGGGCGACGACTCGCTCGCCATGTGGTCGCTGAACGCCCCTGACACCAACTCCAGCTTCGAGAACAACACCATCTCGCAGCCGAACCTCGCCAACGGCATCGCGGTCTACGGCGGCACGGACATCAGCGTCAGGAACAACCTGATCTCCGACACCAACGCCCTCGGCAGCGGCCTGGCCATCTCCAACCAGAAGTTCCTCGACCCCTTCTCCCCGCTGGCCGGCACGATCACCGTCGACGGCAACACCCTGGTCCGCACCGGAGCGATCAACCCGAACTGGAACCACCCGATGGGTGCCCTGCGGGTCGACTCCTACGACAGCTCGATCAACGCCACCGTCAACATCACCAACACCACGATCACCGACAGCCCGTACAGCGCCTTCGAGTTCGTCTCCGGCGGCGGCCACGGGTACCCCACGGGCAACATCAACGTGACCGGTGCGACCGTCAAGAACACCGGCACGGTCGTCGTCCAGGCCGAGACACAGGGCTCGGCGAGGTTCAGCAACGTCCAGGCCATCGGCGTGGGCTCGGCGGGTATTTACAACTGTCCCTACCCGGCCGGTTCGGGCACCTTCACCGTCAACGACGGCGGCGGCAACTCCGGCTGGAGCAGCACCTGGTCGGACTGCTCGGCCTGGCCGCAGCCCGGCCAGGGCAACCCGCCCCCGGACCCGAACGCCAACCTCGCGAAGGGCCGCCCGGCCACCGCCACCGGCTCCCAGGACGTCTACACCCCGGGCAAGGCCGTCGACGGCGACGCGAACAGCTACTGGGAGTCCACCAACAACGCCTTCCCGCAGGCCATCACGGTGGACCTCGGCTCCTCGCAGGCGGTCCGCCGGCTCGTCCTGAAGCTCCCGCCGTCGTCGGCCTGGGGCGCGCGCACCCAGACCCTGTCGGTGCTGGGCAGCACCGACGGCTCGTCCTATGCGACGGTGGTCGGCTCGCAGGGCTACCGATTCGACCCGGCGACCGGCAACACGGTGACGATCGCGCTGCTGGCCGGCACGGGCCTGCGCTACCTCCGGCTGAACGTCACCGCCAACACCGGCTGGCCGGCCGGTCAGTTCAGCGAGGTGGAGGCGTATCTGTCCTCGTGACCGACTCCCCGCGGTTCGCCGCCTGGATCTGCTCGTACACATGGGTCCGCAACTCGGCGAAGCGCGGGGCGACCCGGGTGTGCAACTGGTCCCGCTCCTCGGGAAGATCGACCTTCAGCTGCTCCTGTACGACAGTGGGGGAGGCCGAGAGGATCAGAACCCGCTCGCCCAGATAGACGGCCTCGTCGATGTCGTGGGTCACGAACAGGATGGTGATCCCGCGCTGCCGCCACAGCCGACGCACCAGATCCTCCAGATCGGCGCGGGTCTGCGCGTCGACCGCCGCGAACGGCTCGTCCATGAGCAGGACTTCGGGTTCGTACGCCAGGGCCCGCGCGATGGCGACCCGCTGCTGCATCCCGCCGGACAGCTGCCACGGATAGGCTCCCGCGGCATCGGCCAGGCCGACCGAATCGAGTGCGTCGACGACCAGCTCCCGCCGTCGGGCCCTGCTCAGATTCTTCTGCTTCAGAGGGAGTTCGACGTTCGCGCCGACCCGAATCCAGGGGAACAGACTGCGCCCGTACTCCTGGAACACGAAGGCCATGCCGGGCGGCGGGCCGCTCACCCGCCGGCCCCCGAGCAGCACCTCACCCGCCGTCGGGGTCAGCAGGCCACCCACGCATTTCAGCAGCGTGGCCTTGCCGCAGCCCGACGGGCCGACCAGACAGACGAGTTCACCCGCGTCCACCGTGAAGGTGAGATCGCGGACCGCCTCCACCCGGCGCCCTGACCCCTCGTAGACCTTCCGCAGGCCGGATACGACCAAAGACGCGTGCATGGACCGCCCTTTCGCGAGCGTCACGGGGACCGCCAGGTCCTTCGCCGACGTGATGGCGCTGCCCTTCTTGACCGTGATGGCGCCGAAGTCCTTGCCCGCCAGGCCCGTTGAGGCGACACCGTTCGCGATGGCCTTCACCGGAACACCGTTGGACTGGGCGATCATCAACGACGTCACGTTGGAGAACCCGAACTGGAACTGGCCCGAGACGACACCCGGCACGATCGCGGCGCCGCCCTGCGCGAGCGTCATCGACAGTTTCAGACCGTGCTTGCCGTAGAAGCCCTTCTTCTGGCCCAGATAGACCGGGGCGACATCGACGATGGGGATGACCCCCAGCTTGACCGTGGTGGTACCGCCGGACGAGGAGTTCTTGTCCGAGGCGCCACCGCCGTCGGACGAACCGCAGGCCGACGCGGCGACCAGGAAGGCTCCGACCGCGATACCGGCGAGCAGACGACGCATGGCTCCTCCTGTGCAGACGAAAGGGTTCCGACAGGTTGTGCGCACACCGCACAATGGTGCTCAGCGCGAAGGTAGAACCCCGTCCGTGCCGGGCCAATGGCCTTGGCTGACAATATTGTTGACAGTTATCGAAGTGCGCTCTCGACTCGCGCCAAGAGCGCTCCGTGAGTCCCTCTGGAGGCGACGATGCCTGCAGCAGACCGAGCGCCCCACTTCGTCCGATCCTTCGAACGCGGACTCGCCGTCATCCGCGTCTTCGGCGCCGACCGACCGGAACTGACACTCAGTGAGGTCGCGCGCGGCTGCGACCTGACCCGTGCGGCGGCCCGCCGTTTCCTGCTGACCCTGGTCGATCTCGGCTACGTCCACACGGACGGCCGGGTCTTCCGGCTCACCCCGCGCGTGCTGGAACTCGGCTACGCCTATCTCTCCGGCTTCACCCTCCCGGAGATCGCCCTGCCGCATCTGAAGCAACTCGCCGAACAGGTGGGGGAGTCGAGCTCGCTCTGTGTCCTCGACGGCGACGACGTCGTGTACGTGGCGCGGGTACCGACCCGGCGCATCATGGCGGCGACGATCACCGTCGGCACCCGCTTCCCGGCCCATGTCACCTCCGTGGGCCGGGTGATCCTCGCGCACCTCACGGACGAGGAGATCGACGCCCGGCTCGAGCGAGCCGATCTGCGCCCCCTGACCACGCGCACGATCGTCTCGCCGGACCTCCTGAAAACGGAACTCGGACGGGCCCGGCGCCAGGGATACGCCATCGTCGACCAGGAGTTGGAAGAGGGCCTGCGCTCGGTCGCCGCCCCGGTGCGGGACCGGGACGGCGCCGTCGTGGCGGCCGCGAACATCCCCGTGCACGCCAGCCGCAACAGCCTCGAATCCGTCCGCCGCGACCTCCTTCCCCACCTGCTGGAGACGGTCGCGCGGATCGAGCGGGACCTCGCGGTCAAAGATCCAGTACGAGCCGTTTCCCGCGACAGCGGGACACGCAGATGAGCATCGTCCCGCCCGCCTCCCGCTCCTCATCGGTGAGCACCGAGTCCCGGTGGTCCGGGGTCCCTTCGAGCACCTCCGTCTCGCAGGTCCCGCAGGTGCCCTCGGTGCAGGAGAAGAGCACCTCGACACCGGCGGCGCGCACGGTGTCGAGGACGGAGACGCCAGGGGCGACGGTCACCGTGCGCCCGAACCGCTCCAGGACGACCTCGAACTCCGCCTCCCCGCCCGCCTCCTGGACCTTGGGCCGGAACCGCTCGACGTGCAGCAGCCCGGCCGGGCAGCGCTCCTCCACCGCGTCGAGCAACGGCCCGGGGCCGCAGCAGTAGACGAGGGTTCCCTCGGGAACCCCGTCCGACACGGGGGCGAGGTCCAGCAGCCCGGACTCGTCCTCGGGAGCGAGGGTGACCCGGTCCCCGTACCGTCCCAACTCCTCGGTGAACGCCATGGAACCGCGGGTCCGTCCGCCGTACAGCAGCGTCCACTCGGCGCCCGCCGCCTCGGCCGCGGCGAGCATCGGCAGGATCGGGGTGATGCCGATGCCGCCCGCGACGAACCGGTAGCGCGGGGCGGGAGCGAGCGCGAAGTGATTGCGCGGACCCCGGACACGGACCTTGTCCCCCTCGCCCAACTGGGCGTGCACGTAGGCCGATCCACCTCGCCCGTCCGGCTCGCACAACACCGCGATCCGCCACGCCCCGCGGTTCGCCGGGTCACCGCACAGGGAGTACTGCCGCTCCAGCTCCGGCCCGAGCACGACATCGATGTGGGCACCCGGCTCCCAGGAAGGGAGTTGGGCGCCGAGCGGATGCCGCAGGGTCAGGGCGAGCACGCCGTCGGCGACGAAGTCCCGCCGTTCGACGACGAGTTCGGCTTCGTACAAGGTCATGAGCCCTTTCCCCGCGATCCAAGGCCGCCACCGTTTCCGTTCCCGTACTCGTACCCGCTCCCGCTCCCTCTTCCGTGCGGCGCCTGGCCGGCGGACCGTGGCTCGTGTCCCTCGGGATGGGCGAGCATCCACTCCCACATCGCGACCGGGTCCTGTGCGGTGTGCTCGGCGCCGCAGTGGCAGGTGCCGTGCAGCACATCGGTGCCCGGGAGCCAGTCGACGCGGTAGATCTCGCCGGTCGGACCGGTCACCGCACCTTCTCCATCGGCTTGTCGCCCTCCTCGACCAGGCGGGCCAGGATGCGCCGGGCCGCGAGACCGCCCGTGTCGATGTTGATGCTCAGCTCCTGGTAGCCGTCGCGTTCGGTGGCGAGGGTCTTCTGGAGGAGGTTGAGCGCGTCGACGTCCTGCATCACGACGGTGTGATTGAAGTCCCGCAGGAAGACGGTGACTTCGTCGTCCGAGCGGGCGAAGTCGCGGGACACCGCCCAGAAGTCGTACACCTTGCCGTCGCCGGACGGCGTGATGGCGTACGTGATCTCGGTGTGGAAGGCGTTCGGGTCACTGCCGTCCGGCTCCGGCAGGACGCCGACCGGCGCGATCCTGCTGTGCAGCAGATAGAGGCACGGCGCGTGGTACTCGATATCCTGCCAGCGCGTGATGCGGCCCTCGATGCCGGTCGAGCGGGCGTAGAAGGGCGGACATTCGGCGTCGTCCATGTGCCGGGAGACGCGCACGATACCGGCGCCCTCGTCGACCTCGGTGGCGATCGGCGTCTCGGCGACCTCGGGCGTGCCGATGTAGCCGCCGTGCAGATACGTCTCGTGCGACAGGTCGAGGAGATTGTCGACGAGGAGTCCGTAGTCCGCGTCGATGGGTTCCATGCCGCTGACCGTCGTCCAGTCCCGCGAGTCCATGTGCGGGGCGCGCGGAACGGCCGCCGGGTCGGCGAGCGCCGGGTCGCCGATCCAGACCCAGACGAACAAGTCCTGCTCGACGACCGGATAGGAGGCGACCCGGGCGGTGCGCGGTATCCGTTTCTGCCCCGGCACGTACACGCAGGTGCCCGTCGTGTCGTACGTGAACCCGTGGTACCCGCAGACGATCCGGTCACCGTCGAGCCGACTCTCCGAGAGCGGGAAACGCCGGTGCACACAGCGGTCGGACAGAGCGACGGCCGTCCCGTCCTCCTCGGTCCGATAGAGAACGAGCGATTCACCGAGAACCGTCCGCCCGAGCAACTCCCGCCCCACTTCGTACGTGTAGGCGGCGACGTACCACTGGTTTTTGGCGAAAGCGGTGGTGTGCGGCATCTTTGCGGCTCCCGTCTGTCTGTGGTGGCGACATCGTCCGGAAGGCCGTCACCGGGGCGCAACAGCGCTTCCGTCTCGCGGAAGGCTGGTTGGAAAGTGCCTGCTCAGAGGTGTGATGCGAGGTGGGACGTCGATGTCCGTTCGCAGTGAGGGTGGCAGCCATGCTCTGTGTGTTCGCTGAGGGCTGGCGTCGATCTATGGTCTCCAACTTACGAGACATTGAACCGTTCCGGGTTTGATCGAGACGTCATGACGCCCGGGCGCGTGGGTGGCTGCCGAACTCGACTGCCGAGGGGTGGTCACCGGATGCGGGCGAACTGAGGTTTGGCTTGGATGGGCCGCTTCGTCGTCGGAGCCCAAGAGCGAAACTCGTACCGACGGCGGCAGGCGCCCGCGGGCATGGACGACGTCAAGGGCCACGGCCTGGCTGGCCCAGGGCCCGAAGGGCAGGACGGCCACGGTGTCCCTGACCGGCCTGAAGCCGGGCGACGCCTACCTCGCCCACCTGCACGCCAAACACTGCTCCGATGACAACGGCGGAGACCACTTCCAGTTCAAGATGGGCGGCCCTGCGATGCCGCCGAACGAGGTGCACCTGGCGTTCACCGCCGACAAGTCGGGCTGGGGATGACGACGACTCCCGCAAGACGGGCAAGGGTGCGGTCGCGGTCGTGCTCCACACCCGCGACGAACAGGACAACTGGCTGGCACGCGCCGACTTCGGCTTCTGAGGGCATGGGCAGCCCTGCTGGGGTGCGTGGGTGTGCTGCTGTTCCTCGGCGGCACACCCACGCACCCCACACCAGACTCAAGGACGCGACACCGGCACCCGGCGCCAAGGTCGGTACCAGCGTCATCGCGCTGACCTTCGGCACCCTGCTGCCCGGCTCCATACCGAAGGTCAGCGTGACCGGACCCGACAACACCCAAGTGTCCGTCGTGATTGACGGCTCCGTCACCTGCGCCGCCGTGGCTTCGCGGCCCACCGGCGTCAACACCCTCACCTATACGGTCGTCGCGCGCGACGGCGACGCGCAGACCAACCACTTCGAGTTCCGGGTCGTCGACGGTGCCGCGGCCGCCGCTAGTCCGCCCGCCTGCCGGGGCCGGAGCCTGCCGCCGGTACCGGAGGCGAGCGGGCACAACACGATCCTGCGACTCGGCCGCACCACGGCGCTGGGCGTGCTGGCGGCCGCTGTCGCGGTCGTAAGCGGGTGCGTTCGCGCCGTGCGCAGGCGGCGAGGGGCGGGGCCGACGGTCAGGAGCGCCAGGACGGCACACGCGGCCGTCGACCGGCAACACCGGACAGCGCCCCCGCCGCCCCGCATGCGGGCGCGTCGCGGCGCGTACCCGGGGGTATGCCGCAGCAACCCGTGCAGTGGCGTGCAGTCGCGCTGCGGTCGACGTGTTTCCTATGGCGCACCGTGTGGAGTGCATTGCGATGCTCGAACCGGCCGCGAAGGGCTCCTGCGTGCTGACGGGTGGCCACGTGAATGTCGTCTCGTCAGCCATCCGCATCGCGTAGGCGGTCTTCGGCGCGGTGGTCGGGGTGGCGGTCAACGTGCTGATCCGGCCGTCGGTGGACCTGTGCGACGCCCGCTCCGCGCTGAAGGATGCGACTCGTGAGGCGGAGGGAAATCTGGGCGCGGTGGCCGACGGCGAGTGGGATGGGCTGGCGGCCGGGAGCTGGCACGGCCGGGCACTGCGGCTGGGCCGGCTGGCCGACCAGGCACGTTCGGCGATCGGCTGGGGCCGGGAGGCCATGCGCGGCAATCCGCGGGGACGCCGCAGGCGGCTCCTTTCCTCGCACGGCAAGGCGCACGACGATGCGCTTGTCGTGCTCGACCACGTCGCCGTCCCACCGTGGGGGTGGCACGGACCATGTGGGAAATCGCGGAGAGCGGGAGGGGGCCCGGCCGCCCGCGAACATCGCCCACGTCTACGCGGACTTCCTGCGCCCCACGGCGCGCGGCCCGGTTGTACGGTCGGACCCGGTTCGCCCCGGGCGGCTCTGACGACCGTACGGTGGAGCAACTCCGCGAGGCGGTCCCGGAGCTCCAGGCGCCCCAAGCGGCCCGCCGGCAGCTGTCGGGAGCCGTGCCCGACGGCCCGCGCGCTGGTGACGTACAGAACTTGCTGGCGCAGGCATACCGCCTGGCCGACCACCTCGTCCGGGACTAACGCTCCCGGCCTCGCCGTCTGCGAAGACCGCCGGGGATCGCGCGGCTGGGTGGGTGACGGGCCGGGCCGGCTCGTCGTCGGCAGCGACCGGCTACGGAGGTCAACGGCTCATCAGGGAGAAGGCGGTCGATGTCCTGCACGGCTGGGCCCGGGCGCGTGCTCCGGGTCGGTGTGCAGGCGGGCGAAGTCGATGTCCTTCGCCACGGTGATGCGGGCGCCCATGTTGCGCTCCATCATTTCCAGGGCGGCCTCCTCCAGATGGGGGTGGATGGAGGCGGCAGCGTCCCTGGGTACGGTGACCCCCAGAAGGCGGATGTGTGCGTCCAGCGCAGAGTAGAGGATGCACTGCTCGGTGACCTGACCGGTCAGCACCACATGGCCGACACCGAGCCGCCCCAGGAGGTAGGCGAGCGGCGTTTCGTAGAAGACGGAGTGGCGGGCCTTCACGACGAAGAGCGACTCGTCGTCGGGCCTGATCGGCTCGATCAGGTCGGCATGCGGCCGTGCCAGTGCGGTGTCCACGAGTTCTCCGTGGTGTGAGCGCCACAGCCCGAAGTTGTCGTTCGCGTAGACGACCGGCACGTCCGCCTCGCGGGCCCGGCCGATCAGCTCCGCCAGGACGGGCACGACCCGGCGGACGGACGGAACGAGCAGCTCGGCGTCCTCGTGGTCGTATGTATTGATCATGTCGATCACGACGAGAGCGCGCCCCGCCGTGTCTGTGTCCGCGGCCTGCTCCACGGTCTTCGCCGTCCGTCCGGTGTTGGGTGTTTCGGCGCTGTCAGCCGCGCCGTTCCGGCAGGACCTTCGTGCGGTAGAAGTGGAAGAAGCCCTGCTGGTCCTTGCCGATCTGGTTGACGTAGACGGTGTCGAATCCCGCCTCGACGAACGCGGACAGTGCCTCGGCGTGCGTGTCGGGGTCGTCGCCGCACGGTACGGAGTCCGACACCTGGCCCTCGGTGATCAATCCGGACGCCTGTTCGAAGTGGCGTGGGGTGGGCAGAATCTGCGGGAGTTCCCCGGGCAGTTGCTCGTTGGCCCACAGGTGGTGCGCCGTGCGGAGCGCCTCCTGGCGGTCCGTGCCCCAGCACACCTTCAGTCCGCCGTAGACCGGCTTGTTGCCTCCGCCGCCGCGACGGAAGCGCTCGACCAGGGCGGGGTCGGGCATCACGGTGATCAGGCCGTCGCCGATGCGTGCCGCGACCTCGGCGGCCTGCGGGCCGAAGGCGGAGACGTCGATGGGCACCGGTTCGTCGGGCAAGGTGTACAGGCGGGCGTTCTCCACCGTGTAGTGCTTGCCGTAGTGGCTCGTCTGCTCGCCGGTGAACAGCTGACGGATGATCTGGAGCGCCTCCTCCAGCATCTCCAGGCGTACCGACGCCTCCGGCCAGGGCGTGCCCAGGATGTGCTCGTTGAGTGCCTCGCCGGTGCCGACCCCCAGTCGGAAGCGGCCGCCCAGCTGGGCCGCGCTGGTGGCGGCCGCCTGGGCGATCACGGCAGGATGCGTGCGGACGAGGGGGCAGGTCACCGCCGTCTCGACCGGCAGTGAAACGGCCTGTGACAGGGCGCCGATCACCGTCCAGACGAACGGACTCGAGCCCTGACGGTCGTTCCACGGGTGGTAGTGGTCCGAGATCCAGAGGGAGTCGAATCCGGCCTGCTCGGCCATCCGGGCCTGATCGACGAGTTCTGCCGGGCTGTGCTCCTCGCACGACAGAAAGTATCCGAAGTCGGGCATCGTCTCTCCCTGTGAAGCACGTGGTCGCGGCCGCCGGGAACGCGCTGCCGAGTACCCGGCGGGCCGGGGGCCTAACGAGGCCGCCAGCCGACTGGTCCCAGGCGATCCCGTGGGGGCACACGGCGTGAGCCGCGCACCGGCCGTCGCGCACCGGCCGTCGCGCACCGGCCGTCGGAAAGTGAGTCTGCGCCGCAGGGGGCGGGACGAGATCCTGGGCACTGCATGCAGCGACCTCGACCTCACCGTCTTCCTTGAAGCCGCCAGCATCGCCGACCCCGACGCTGTCCTGGATGACCCTCAGTGAGTCGAGGGGACGACGGCCGCGTGCATCGGCTCAACGCGGCCTGAGGTTCGAAGCGTTGGCGCCACGACACGATGGCTGCTCCGTACGGGCTTCCCTCAGCGGCTTCCGTCCCCGGCAGGTGAGTCGTCGGGATTGACGCCGGTGTAGGCGGAAGCATCTCTTTTGCCGCTGGGGCGGCGGGACGCTCCGTGGCGCCCGGTGTCGTGCGTGCCTTCGGACTTTCCTCGGTCTTCGGCGCGAGCGGTCAGGCTGTCTGAGGGCGTGCCCGCTGCTGATGCTTCTTTCTCCTTCTTCGTAGGTGCCTTGCGGGGCTCGTCGGGCTCCGGGGCGTATTTGTCGGGGTGGAAGGAGCGGTGGGCGCTGGGGTTGGGCTGCTGTGGCTCGTCGTTCACGGACGGACCCCAGCGCAACTGACGCTCTCCCTCGGATTTGCGCGGCCCTGGCCCCTGCGGGGGCTGCTTCGCTGTCTTCGCCATTGCGGCGCCTCTCGTTCGTCGCGGGTTGCGGGGTGGCTCCCCGCGCCGGACATGACGCCGCGCGAGTGCCCCGTCTAGTGCGCAGAAAACATGACATAGCAGCCCAGTCTGGCTTCCGTGTTGTGCTGGGCTGTGGGAGCGGGGCGTACCGCTGGTGTAGCAGGTTCAGAGTCCGGCAAATGTCGGAAAGGATCATCGGTCCGGGGGCCCCGCACCCGGACCGGCCCTGGTGATGGTCCGCCGGGCTTACTGCCGGACGGTAAGGCGGCGTCTGTCTCGGCTACTCATAGGCGGATTTCCGGCTCACTCGCAGCCGCCCCGCGACCTCCGGCGGCTTGATCCTCTGCTCGAACAGCTCGGCTGCCTGCATCCGTTCTCCCGGCGCTGACGCCCCGCGGACGCCCGGGATGGTCGGCGAGCTACTGGGCGGCCGCCGACGTCGCGCGGTCCGGCAACAGGTCGACGGGCTGGTGGGATTCGATGTCGACCAGGATCGTGCCGTAGGTGTTTGGGGCCCTTGCACAGTGCGAAGTCGTCCACCCCGAGCACCCGCGGTGTCAAGGTCCATGGCCGACCCGTGTGCTTGGTCAGACCGGTGCCCACCCTTCGGATCCCGCCCATTCCAGAGCCAGGAAGATCTCAGGTTTAGGAGCGGACCGCGGGGTGACCCAACGAGTGGACGGTTTTCTGTAGCAGGACAGGGGCGTGAGCGGTTGTGGCTACGGACAAGAAGGCTCAAGCCAAGGTCGAGCAGGCCAAGGGCAAGACCAAGAAGGTCGCCGGGAACGCGGTGGGCAACGAGTCCCTGAAAGCAGAGGGACAGGCCGAGGAGTCCAGGGGCGACCTGCGCGCGGCCAAGGGGAAGACCAAGGACGCGATCAAACCCAAGTGACCTATCACGCCCGATCCCGGCAGCCGCCTCCCCGTTGGCTGCCGGGACCGTGCTGTCCGGCATGGCGCCGGGGGCGCCTTCATCCGCCCCGGCATGGTGAAGGCCGAACCTCGCCAAGGGCGGTGACCACTCGTCGGCCTCCACCGTCGCGACCAGCACCGAAGCCGGACGAGGAAGCAGGACCGTCAACTCGACATCACACGTCGCCAGCCTGCCACGACGGGCCACCCGCCGAGGCCGAGGGCCAACGTCGTCCCTCGGCAGCTGTCTCCCCCCTGAGCATCAAGAGCCTGGGAGGGACCCCCCGCCCCGACGACGACGGGAGAGCCGATGCGTACGCCGCGCCAGCCGTCCCAGCATTCCGTGAACGACCAGAAGTGGTCCGCAAGGTCGATCACCGCTACGGAAATCTTGGCAGAGCCTGATTCATGACACTTCCTGAACTGACACACCCGAGGTCTGATGTGCGGTTCATGAGCGGGCTTGGGGCTTGGGGCGCGGCCGTGGGCAGGTTGGCGCAGGGCTCCGGCGGGCCTGCCTTCGGCGCGTGGGGGCGCGAGATCCGTATTCAAATCAGGGGACGGGGTACTCGTCGCCCATGAACCCGACCTACTTCGAAACGGCCATGTCGAACGCGGCGGTCGGCGCTCTCGGTGCGTTCATCGGAGGCCTTGTCGTCGTGGCGGCCCTGGTGTGGGCCGTCCGGCTCGGTATCGCGGTGCGCCGACGGGAGTCCGATCCCCCCAAGCCGCACGAGCATCCCCGGATGCCGGAGAGCGGACCCACCTACGAAACATCGGAGGTGCGGGAGCCGGATGAGGTGGCCACGGACGGGCGCGAGCGTCTGACGCAGCACGAGCTCCACGGTTCCGGCAGCAGGCGCAGCGAGGACCAGGCCCGCCCGCGCTGGAGTTCGGAATCGCGTGACTCCTTCGGCAGCGGTGGCCCGGGAAACACATGAGCCCGGCATCGGCTGAATCTCAGGAATTCAAGGCCGGCGGTCACCCCGACAGCCTGACGACCGAGGTCCGCAAAGAGGCCCGCGAGAAGAGGCTCCATCTGGACATTCAGCGCAACGCCTACGCCCGGACCGCGGTCGCTGCCTTCGCGGTCCGCGCGCATCCCGGGGCTCCGGTCGCCGCCCCGGTGAGTTGGACGGAGGTCGAGGACGGCGCCGTCGGAGCGCGCGGCTTCACCCTGCGGGACATCTCTGCGCGCCTCGAAGTCAACCCGTGGCAGGACGCGTTCCGGCGGGGCCGTTCGCTCGGCGGCGCACGGCGCCGGCTCGACCGGCTGCGCTGACCGGACGACGCGTCCGGCGTCCTGCGTCGGTCATTCGTCCGCGCCGAGCGTTGCTCAGCCGTCCGGGCCGAGTGGAATCCGCAGCGCACTGCGTTGCTGCCGCCACGCGGCCAACAGGTGGGCCGCCAGCCGGTCTTCGAGGAAGCCGGTGACCCGGACGCCGAAGGCGACGTCGGGTTCGAGTTCGGGTTCGCTCGCCAGCAGACCGCCGACGACGTCCCGGCGCACCACTTGCTCGTGGACGGCGTCGGCCTCGACGTGCTCGTCGTAGAAGCGCTGCGCCGCCTTGCCGGCGCCGACTCTGCGCAGGGCGGCGGCCAGGCGTCTGGACCCCGGTGAGGAGGTGACTTCCACCGCGGCGAAGTGTCCGACCAGAGCGCCCCGAAGGGCTCGGTGCAGGCCCAGCAGGGACATGAGATTGACCGTGGTGACCGCCTCGGTGGGGGCCGCGTCGACGTAGTGGCCGTAGGCCGTGCGCAGGCCGAGGTCGGCCATGAGGTCCGCGAAGAGCCGGGCCTGGGCGTCCTCCTCGCGGCCGGCGCCGAACTCGTCGAACTCGATCGCCACCATGGCCGCCTTGGCCCGGCCGTACAGGCGTGGGACGACCCAGGCGTGCGGATCGGCCTCCTTGAGGTGGTACAGCGAGCGCAGGGCGGCGTACTCCCGCAGCTGCCACAGTTCGCCGTCGTGTTCGAGGAAGTGACCGACACTTGGCTTCGTCGTGGCCGACCGGTTCGAGCAGCAGGGCTTCGAGGGCGTCATCGGCGTTCGGATCGGCGGTCACATCGTCGCGCAGGGCCTTCAGGAAGCGCAGTTCCAGAGACCGGCGCAGGGCCAGCAGTCCGGGGTCCCACTCTCGTTCGTCGCTCACCTCGGCGAAGCCACGGTAGTGGAGTTCGTACAGCGTGTAGAGAGCGAGCTGTACGTCGTCACCGTACGGATCGGTGTCCTCCAGGCCGTGCGGGAGCGCGGGCAGCGGGGTGCCGTAGCGCAGGGTCGAGGCGAGAGAGCGCGATATCTCGCCCCGCGGTGCCGGAAGGAGGGGGCCTCTCACGTCGTTTCCCGCCTGGCCCGGCGTCGGTGACTGGTGTCGCACCAGGGGTAGGTCCGGCTGCGTCGGCAGGTGCAGATCGCCGCCCGGAAACGGCGGGAAGCCACGACCGTTCGGTCCTCCAGCACCACTTCGACCGGACCCTCTACGAGAAGAGGGCCCTCGCGGTCCACGGTGACGCGGCGCGGTCGCTCAGGCTTGCCAGGCACGGATGACCACCAGCTCTTCCCGGTTGTCGTTCTCATCGGTGACCAGGCTTTGGTGCCGCAGCCAGGTCCGGCGTGAGTTCAGCACGGGGCCGAAGGGGACGAGGGCGCGGTCGGTGACCGCCGCCTCGAACCCCGCGCGGGCGAGCCGCCGCAGCGTCGGCCGCGTCCCGCACAGGGCGGAGTGGACGAGCAGCAGTACGCCACCCGGGCGCAGAGCGGCGGGCGCCTCGTCACAGACGCGGTTCACGAAGACACGCCCGTCCGGACCGGCGTCCCAAGCGCGCTCCGGGGGCCGGGACGGCAGCCGGAGCGCGGGGGACGGAACGTAGGGCGGATTGCTCACCACCAGGTCGTACGTCCGTCCGTGCACGGCCGCTGTGAGATCGCCGTGGCGAACGATGACGCGACGCCGTGCGAGGAGCGCGTTGAGGCGCGTGGTGAGAACGGCGCGCCAGTCGATGTCGACGGCCGTCACCCGCGCCCCCAGTCTCGCGGCCCTCAGGGCAAGGGCCCCGCTGCCGGTTCCCAGGTCGAGCACGTCGGTGCAGGGGCCCACGCGCTCCCGCGACAAGGCGTGCATCAGGAGCTCGGTGTCCTGTTGAGGCGCGTACACGCCGGGCGGCGTGATGAGCGGGACCTCGCCGGGCATATTCATCCGGCACCTCCCAATTGCGATTGGTCCGATTGATGCCCATATATGCAACTCTGTTCTCTGGGTTCCCCTCGGTTGGAGACATACGCGCGATCTTCGTGGCCGTGTGCGCGGGCGACCGGGCTCGTGTCGTCGGTCCGGTGTCCGCTGAGGCAGGTGGGAGCAGAGGGATGGGTAGAGCCGCGCTCGTTGTCATCGACATGATCAATACCTACGAGCATGCGGACGCGGATCTCTTGATTCCGTCCGTGAAAGCCGTGCTTCCCCAGGTCGTCACGTTGATTCGGTCCGCGCGCCACGGCGTTCCGGTGATCTATGTGAACGACAACTTCGGTGAATGACGATCGCATCACGGAGAGATGCTGGAGAAGGCGTTGTCGGGCCTGCACGCGGATTTGGTCCGTCCCATCGCCCCGGACGAGGACTCGCTCTTCGTGGTGAGGGCACGGCACTCGATCTTCTATGAGACGCCGCTTAATTATCTGCTGCTCCAGCAGAGCATCGACCACCTCGTTCTGTGCGGCCAGGTCGCCGAGCAGCGTGTGCTGCACTCGGCGCTCGACGCGCACATCCGGCATCTGCGGGACCGTTCCCCACGACGCGGTCGCCCATATCCACGAGGATCTCGCCGACGCGGCACTACTGATGATGAAGCGGAACATGGATACCGACAACCCCGCAGCGCGCGACGTCAGATCAGGGTGAAGGCGGCATCGTCATTTATCGACTGACCGCTGAGGGAGTCGGGCTCCGGACTCGTGCCGCGGCAGTCGGGTCAGGGATGGAGCAGGGTCTTGACCATGGCGTCCTCCCTGGCCTGGAACATCGCATAGGCCTTGGGGGCGTTCTCCAGCGGCATGGGGCTGGCCGCCCCGCCGTCCACGCCCGACACGGAGACCGTGCCGCCGCGGCGTACCAGTGTGCAGGGCGGTGAGCCGGTCCACGCCGGCCCGCTCCATCAGCGGCTGGGCGACACTGTCGGGCAGCAGGCCCGTGACCCATTGGGCGGCCTTGGCGATCGGGGTTCCGTGCGCCTTCATGCCGACGGCGTCGATGACCGCGTCGGTACCCCGCCCGTCGGTCAGTTCTTGGACGGCCTCGACCAGCTCGGCGCCTTAGCGACGTACGTCGAAGCACGTGACTCCGTGCGCGGAGGCCCGGTCAGCGACGGGACCGATCCCGATGACCAGGCGAGCTCCGCGATACCGTGCGATCTGTGTGGCCATGTCTCCGATGGGGCCGAGACCGAGGTCCTCAAGAAAGGCTTCGCCCTCGTCCGGGGTCGGCACGTCTCCCCTCCACGGGCCCGCCACAGCACCTGCAGTCAAACACTGGTCGAGCCGGTACGCACGCCGGGTGGCGTCATCGGACGCGGGTCAGCCGCTGGTCGGGGGACCCGGCAGGTGCTGGTTGTAGCGGCGGGCGGCCCGGTCGTTGAGCACGCTGCCCCAACCGCGCACCTTTTCCGTCACCGTATGGGCGGGACGGTCGATGCCGTGGCCCTGCACCATGCCGCCTCCAGCCGCGCCTTCGCCATTGCCGTCAGGCGGGTTCGGGAGCAGCCGGGCGGCGAGCCCGCTCAGACGGGTGACCGTCGTGGGCGCGACACCGTGTGCCACCGACGCGGCACGCGCCGCGGGAGTGAGGACCAGGCGGGTCCGTCGCCGCTCCAGAGCCCGCAGAATGCGCTCGGCCGCGCGCTCGGCGTCCATCGAGACGACGGGGGCGCCGGCGAGCGCGGAGAACCAGGCGAACTCCTTGGAGGCACGACCGCCGAATTCGGCCTGGAGGTGTGATCCGGTACGCATCAGCCCGGGATGGACCGTGGTCACGCTGACGTTCTTCCCGGCCGTCTCGGCCCGAAGCCCCTCACCCAGCGTTCCTACGGCGGCCTTGGCGCACGAGTAGGGCAGCAGATGCGGAACGGCCAGCAGACCGCCGACCGAGCCGATGAGGCACAGGCGGCCACCGGCGTCGCTGCCGTGCAGACGGGGCAGCGCGGCCATCGCCGTGTTCACGGTCCCGCCGAAGACGGCCGACATGGCGTCCTCGAAGGCTCCGCTGTCGATCGACGCCACCGGAGCGACCTGGATCACCCCCGCGTTGGCGATGACGACGTCCAGGCCGCCCTGCCGGCTGTCCGCCTGCTGGACCATGGCGTCGACCGCGGCCCGGTCGCGTACGTCGCACACGGCGGTGGACACCGTCGCGCCGGTCCGTTCCTCGACCCACGCGGCACCACGCCGCAGCTCGTCCGCGTCCCGTGCCGCCATGGTCACCCGGCAGCCGCGCCGGGCCAGCGGCGCGCACAGCAACAGCCCCAGTCCCCGCGACCCACCTGTGACCAGTGCGGACAGCCCGTCGAGATCCGACCGATGTGCGGTCGTTGCCATTTTCGTCACCTCGCTCGTGGAAGGCGTTCCGAGTACCCGCGACGGGCGCGGGCAGACAGCGCCGAACGCGTCGCCCACGGAGGCGGCGAGCCCCGGAGCCAGACCGGCCGCGAGGGCTCCGGCGAGCAGGGCGGTGGGGACCGCCGTCATCGTCGTGGGCACCCTGCGGATCGGCTCCTTGGTCTCCGGCTGCTCCTGCCCACCCTTCGTCTCGTACGCTGGTTCGTCCCCGGGCCGCTCCCCGGCGCCGAGGAACACCCGTGCGGCGACGCGGAGCGCCGCTCCCGCGGTGACGGCTGACACGGTGACGTACACGACGGCGAGGAGCCCACCGGCGGCTTCCTCCGTGACCGCTTTGCCGAGGCCTGTCGCAAACGGAGGCAGTCCGGAGAGCGCCAGCGCACCCGCCACGAACAGCCCGCCGACCCATCTCAACTCCGTTGCCCGACCGTACAGTTCGTGTTCGTCGACGCTGCCGTAGCGATCGCGGAGGATGCCCGTACAGGCGAAGAGGGCGGCCTTGGCCCCCGCGTGTCCCACGATGTAGAGCGCGATGCCCGCCGTCGCCTCGGGGCTCAGCAGCCCGATTCCGATGAGGAAGAGCCCCGTGTGGGCAACGGTCGAATAGGCGAGAAGGCGCTTCACGTGCCGTTGCTGCCAGCACATCACGGCGCCGATCATCGCGGTCAGCACGCCGATCGTCACCAGGACGCGCTCGGCGTCGGGTGCGGGGATGCCACCCGGCCCGGCGAAGACCGTGTGGTAGACCCGCCACACCCCGTACGAGCCGAGTTCCACCATGACCCCGGACAGCAGCATGCAGACGGGAGTCGGTGCTACGGCGTGCGCGTCGGGCAGCCAGAAGTGGAACGGGACAGCGGCGGCCTTCACCAGGAGGCCGGTCAGCACCAGGACGAACGCGCACAGGGTCAGGGCGTCGGGCCCGCCGAGCTCGTCGAGCCGCACTCCGATCCGCCGCATCCCGAGCTCACCGGTGCGGGCGTACAGCAGCACGATCCCGGTCAACGTGACATACGCGCCCAAGGAGTTGACCACCCCGAAGGTGAGAGCGCCCTGGACGGCCTTCGCCTCCTCGACGTGATAGCCGGTCAGGGCGTACGCCACTACGCTCATCAGCTCGAAGAAGACGAAGGCGTCGAAGAGGTCGCCCGTGAGCACGAAACCGCACATGCCCGCCTGGAACAGCAGGACGAGCGCCGGAAAGGAGCCCGCGTGCCGGGACGGTGGTTCGTCGAAGTAGCGCCAGGAGTAGACGAGTACGGCCACGACCAGGGCGGAGACCAACGCCGCCAGACCCGTCCCGGGGGCGTCTCCGACCAGGGCGATTCCCACCCCTTCGCCGCCGTGCGGGTGCCAGCCGCCCACCCACTCGACCGTGTCCGGAGCCGAGTTGAAAAGGAGTGCCAGGGCCAGGCCCGCGGTGGCCGCCGCCACCGTGCACCCGGTCGACTCGGCGGCGACGCGCGGCAGACGGCGTCCCGCGCCCACCAGCACGGCGGCGCCCAGCAGTGGCAGCGCGACGACCAGGGACAGCAGCTGGCTCATCCGCGCAGCTCGGACAGCTCGTCGGGATTCACCGTGCCGTGCCGTTTGGCGACCTGCATCACCAGGGCCAGCAGCAGAGCGGTGACGGTGGCTCCGACGACCACATCGGTCAGGGCCAGCGCCTGCACGACAGGATCCACGAGTGGCCTCGCCCCCGGCCTCAGATCGGAGAAGACGGGGGCGGTGCCGCCGTGGCGATAGCCCACGGCGAGCAGCAGCACATAGGTGGAGGACTGGCAGACCGCCAGACAGCCCACCGCGTGGACGAGATGCCGGCTGGTGGCGAGGCCGTAACACCCGGCCATGAAGATCCAGCCGGCGACCAGGTACGGCAGAACCGACATCATGACGTGTTCCCTTCCCCGCTCACTTCCCGCCCGCTTCCTCGATCTCCACGGCCTGGTCGAGGAAGCGGGCCAGCAGCACCACCACGGCGCACGCGACCTCCATGCCGACGGCCACGTTCAGCAAGGGCACGAAACCGCCCGACGCGAGCGTGTTGAACGTTCCGTACGGACTCAGGGTGTTGGCCAGGAACGACGACCCCGCGATCAGACCGGCCAGGCCCAGCACCAGATACGCCGCTTCGCCGGCCGCGTCCCCGACCTCGTACACGCCGACCGGGCGGACCCGCTCCAGGGCCCGGTAGTCGGCCCCGATGTAGAGCAGGTGCAGCGCGGTCGCCACGACGATCCCGCCCTGGAAGCCGCCGCCCGGACTGAGCTGGCCATGTGCGACGACATAGAGGCCGACGACGAGGGCGACAGGCAGCAGGACCAGGGCGTACCGGCGTACGGAGAGGGGGACGCGGGCCGGTGCGGGAGGCACCTGCCGCTCCTCGCGCGTCTGTCGCAGCAGGACCACGGTCCCCAGTACCGCGGCGAACAGGATGCTCTCCTCGCCCAGGGTGTCGAAGGCGCGCTGGTCGAAGTTGACGGCCGCGATCACATTGGCGGTGCGGTGGGCGAGCGCCGCCCGGACGGCACGGTCGCCGTAGGGATGGCTTTCGCCGCCGAAGCCAGGAAGCCGCAGGCAGGCGGCCCCGAAGAGGGCGGCGAAACCCAGGCCGCCCACGGCCAGGACCCACATCCGCACGTGACGGCTCACCGGTCGCCGTCCTCGGCATCGCGCTGCCCGCGGCGGCGCACTTTGCGCACCGACAGAAGGATCAGCAAGGGGGTGAGCGCCGAGCCGACCGCCAGCTGCGACAGGGCGACATCCGGTGCCTGGAGGACCGTGAACAGCATCGCGAGCGTCAGACCGAGCACCGAGAGCACCAGCGCCTGCCGGGCCGGATCGCGGACCAGCACGGCGGCGGTGGCGGTGGCGGCGACAAGGAACAGGGAGATCACGATGAGGGCGTCAGCCATGGCGGGCCCCGCTCGAAGCCCGGCCGTCGGCGGACAACGTGCGCGAGGCGATCACGTTTCCGGCACCGAGCAGAACGCCGACGACCACGAGTTTCACCGCCGCCCGGCCCGGACCGGTGGCCACGCACGACGCGATCACGACCGGAGCGGTGACGACGACCGCCAGCACCGTCGCCGCCCGTGCCCACGGCGGGCTCTCGCCCAGCTCGTCGGCGAGCAGCCGCGCGTACACCAGCGTGCCCACCGGGCCCAGCACGGCCAGGACCAGGGCGAGATCGGAGTAGGAGGGGCGGTCATAGCCCTGAGCGAGCAGCAGCATCACCAGACACACCACCGAGGTGCCGAAGTTCTGGGCGACGACCCTGCGCCCGAGGGGCCCGGTCGCCACGCCCCACACCACGGGGACGAGACCTGCCACCAGCAGGGCGGACGCGCACACGAGCCACGCGTTCACCGGTCGCTCACCGCCCGGCGCGCCGCTGTCGCGGCGATCGCTCCCAGCAGCGCGCATCCCAGCCCGACGAACAGCTCCAGTGGGTCGACCGTGCTGATGAGGACCAGCCAGAGAGCGGACAGCACCACTTGCCATACAAGGACTTCGGCGACCATGGCGCCCAGTCGTTTCGCGCTCATACGAGGCCCGCAGGGCTGTCGGACGAAGGGAACTCCGCGATGGGCAAGGTGGCCTCCTCGTGGTCGTCGTACCGGAGCCGGGCTCATCCGGTGCCCGGTCGGCGCTCGGGCATTCCCCGGCCGTACGGGAACACCTCGCAGGAAACCAGCTCCGAGGAGCCTGAGCCGTCGGTGGACCCTGCCCACGCCTCGGGTCAGGGACGAAAGGACCTGTCCGGCCCTGCGCCGGGAAGGCACAGGCCGGGGCGCGCGTGCCGGAGTGTCTTCCCCTCCGTCGACGCTGACCAGCACGGGGGCGGTTCGGTGATCACCGGCATCATCGTCGGCGAGAGGGGTACTTGCGCCTCACGCCACGCCCCGCGCGAGGAAGTGAGGACGCCGTGAACGAGCGCCACCCGAATGGCCCCGGGGCCAGTGATGGGCCGGCACCGAAGCCCATACCGAGGGATCTGCCCGATCAGCAGGCCACACCCGACGAAGACCCGTGGGACGCCGTCGACGCGCCGAAGCAGTGGACCGCGGGTGAGACGCCCGAGTCGGAGGATTCCGGTGCGCAGGGCTCCGGGGACATGCTCCCGGATCCGGAGATACCCGACACGGACGAGGCCGGCACCGGGCGCAGAGGTGCCCCGCACTCCGGCAGCGCCCGCCCGGAGCATCCCGTGCCCGACGAACCGTCCGCCTGACGCGTCGGCGCGCCGTGGGAGCCCGGCCGGGTGAGGCCGGGACGACCCTGACCGCAGCAAGAGCCGGACCGTAGCAAGAGCCCGGCCGCCCGAAAGGACCTGTGATGGGTGTGCGCACGTGGGTCGGTGAATGGCCCGTCTACCGTCAGCTGACCGGATCCGACCCGCTGGGACGCGGCCGGGCCGCCATGTCCGACCGGACCCTGCAGCTGAGGCCGCGCACCGACACCGCCGAACGGGTCGTCTCCTCGGTCTGCCCCTATTGCGCGGTCGGCTGCGGTCAGCAGATCTACGTCAAGGACGACAAGGTCGTGCAGATCGAGGGCGACCCCGCCTCACCCATCAGTCGGGGCCGCCTCTGCCCGAAGGGCTCGGCCACCCTCCAGCTCACCACCGGCCCGGCCCGTCGCCACGAGGTCCTGTACCGCCGCCCGTACGCCACCGACTGGGAGACCCTCGACCTGGAGGCGGCCATGGACATGGTCGCCGAACGGGTGGTCGAGACGCGGCGTCGCACCTGGGAGTGGGAGAAGGACGGGCTGCGCACCGCCCGCACGCTCGGCATCGCCAGCCTCGGCGGCGCGACCCTCGACAACGAAGAGAACTATCTGATCAAGAAGCTGCTCACCGGCCTCGGCGTCGTCCAGGTGGAGAACCAGGCGAGGGTCTGCCACAGCTCCACCGTCGCGGGCCTCGGAACCTCCTTCGGGCGCGGCGGCGCCACCACCTTCATGCAGGACCTCCAGCACGCCGACTGCATCGTCATCCAGGGTTCCAACTACGCCGAGGCGCACCCGGTCGGCTTCCAATGGGTGATGGAGGCCAAGAAGCGCGGCGCCCGCATCATCCATGTCGACCCGCGCTTCACCCGCACCAGCGCCCTCGCCGATCTGCACGTCCCGATCCGGGCAGGCAGCGACATCGCCTTCCTCGGCGCTGTCATCAACCATGTGCTCACCGAGGGGAAGGACTTCCGGGAGTACGTCCTCGCCTACACCAACGCCGCCTCGATCGTCAGCGAGGACTTCCAGGACACCGAGGACCTGGACGGCGTCTTCTCGGGACTCGACGAGGAGAACCACCACTACGACCCGCGCAGCTGGCAGTACGAAGGCGGGGAGGTGCAGGCGCCCGCAGGCGATGTCGACGAACAGTACGAACAGAAGACCCAGGGCTCGGGCCAAGCCGAGAGCCACGGTTCCGGAGGCGCCCGCACGGGCGCCCGCCCGCCACGCGACGAGACGCTCAGCCACCCGCGCTGCGTCTACCAGATCCTCAAAAGGCACTACGCCCGCTACACCCCCGAACTCGTCGAGGAGACCTGCGGAATCCCCCGCGCGACCTTTCTGCGCGTCTGCGACGCCCTGACCGCCAACTCCGGCCGAGACCGCACCAGCGCCTTCGTGTACGCCGTCGGCTGGACCCAGCACTCCACCGGCTCCCAGTACATCCGCGCCGCCTGCGTCCTCCAACTCCTCCTCGGCAACATCGGCCGGCCCGGCGGCGGCATCCAGGCGCTGCGCGGCCATGCCTCGATCCAGGGCTCCAGCGACATCCCGACCCTCTACAACCTGCTTCCCGGCTACCTGCCGATGCCGCACGCCCACGCCCACGAGGACCTGGACACGTTCGTCGAGGCGAGCCGAACCGACAAGGGCTTCTGGGGCAACATGCGGGCCTACTTCGTCAGCCTGCTCAAGGCCTACTACGGCGACGCCGCCACCGCCGACAACGACTTCTGCTTCGACCACCTGCCGCGGCTCACCGGCTCCCACTCCACCTACGAGACCGTCATGGCGCAGCTCGACGGTGTCTGCAAGGGCTATTTCCTGATGGGCGAGAACCCGGCCGTCGGTTCCGCCAACACCCGTCTGCAACGTCTGGGCATGGCGAACCTGGAGTGGCTGGTCGTCCGGGACTTCTCCCTGATCGAGTCCGCGACCTGGTGGAAGGACGGCCCCGAGATCGAGACCGGCGAGCTGCGCACCGAGGACATCGGCACCGAGGTGTTCTTCTTCCCGGCCGCCGCGCACACCGAGAAGTCCGGATCCTTCACCAACACCAACCGGTGGCTCCAATGGCATCACGCGGCCGTGGAACCGGAAGGGGACGCGCGAAGCGACCTGTGGTTCATGTACCACCTGGGCCGGCGCGTCAAGGAGCGGCTTGCCGGCTCGACCGAACCGATGGACCGGCCCGTCCAGGACCTCACCTGGGACTACCCTGTCGAGGGCCCGCTGCGTGAACCGGTCGCCGCCAGGGTCCTGGCCGAGATCAACGGACACGGTCCCGACGGCGGCCCGCTTTCCGCGTACACGGAGTTGAAGGACGACGGGTCCACCCGCTGCGGCTGCTGGATCTACTGCGGTGTGTACGCCGACGGTGTCAACCACGCCGCTCGCCGTACACCCCACACGGAGCAGGACTACGTGGCCGCCGACTGGGCCTGGGCCTGGCCCGCCAACCGTCGCATCCTCTACAACCGTGCCTCCGCCGCCCCCGACGGCAGCCCGTGGAGCGACCGCAAGGCGTACGTGTGGTGGGACCCGGCAGAGGGGGAGTGGACCGGCCGTGACGTGCCCGACTTCGTCCCCGACCGGGCGCCCGACTACGTGCCGGCAGAAGACGCGACCGGGCCCGACGCCCTGCGCGGCGACGATCCGTTCATCATGCAGGCCGACGGCAAGGGCTGGCTGTACGCGCCCGCCGGGCTGGAGGACGGGCCGCTTCCCACTCACTACGAGCCGCAGGACTCGCCCTTCCCCAACGCGCTCCATCCGTCGACCCCGCGCTCGCCGGTACGGCAGTTGCTGCCGCGCGAGGGCAATCGCTATCACCCCAGTGGCGACGAGCCGGGCGCGGAGGTCTATCCGTACATCGTCACCACCCACCGTCTCACCGAACACTTCACCGCGGGCGGCATGAGCCGTTGGTCCCCCTATCTCGTGGAGCTCCAGCCCGAGTTCTTCTGCGAGCTCTCCCCGCAGCTGGCCGCCGAGCGCGGGCTGGAGCACGGCGGCTGGGCGACGATCATCACCGCCCGCAACGCCGTCGAGGCGCGTGTCATGGTCACCGAGCGGCTCACGCCGCTGACCGTGCACGGGCGGACCGTCCATCAGATCGGGCTGCCCTTCCACTGGGGGCCCAACGGTGTCTCCACCGGGGACGCGGCCAACGAGCTCGTGGCCATCGCGCTCGACCCCAACGCCCACATCCAGGAGGACAAGGCGCTCACGGCCGACATCCGCCCAGGCCGCCGCCCCCGTGGCCCCGATCTGCCGAAGCTGGTGGCGGAGTACCGCCGACGTGCGGGAATCACCGAGACGACGGGGACGGAGACCCGGAAATGACGGACCGGAACCTGCTGAACGGCCCCGAACCGGACCCGGCCGGTGATTCCGGCCACCTCGAACACCCGGAACGGGTCGGCTTCTTCACCGACACATCCGTCTGCATCGGCTGCAAGGCCTGCGAAGTGGCCTGCAAGGAGTGGAACGCGATCCCGGACGACGGGATGCGGTTGAGCGGCATGAGCTACGACAACACCCAGGGGCTGGGCGCCTCCACCTGGCGTCATGTCGCCTTCATCGAGCAGAAGGTGCCCGCTCCCGAGGGACGCACCGAGCTCTCGCTCATCGAGGAGACGTCGTCCGCTCCCGAACCCCCGCAGGCACCGGGCGACATGCGCTGGCTGATGTCGTCGGACGTCTGCAAACACTGCACGCACGCGGCCTGCCTGGACGTCTGCCCCACCGGCTCGCTGTTCCGCACGGAGTTCGGCACGGTCGTCGTCCAGGAGGACATCTGCAACGGCTGCGGCTACTGCGTGCCCGCCTGCCCCTACGGAGTGATCGAACAACGCCCGCACGACGGGCGGGCGTTCAAGTGCACGATGTGCTACGACCGCCTCGGCGCCGGCCAGGAACCGGCGTGCGCCAAGGCCTGCCCCACGGAGTCCATCCAGTTCGGACCGCTGGACGAGCTGCGCGAACGGGCGGCGCTCCGCGTGGACCAGCTCCACGAACAGGGCGTGGAACAGGCCCAGTTGTATGGACATGATCCGCAGGACGGGGTCGGGGGTGACGGCGCCTTCTTCCTGCTCCTGGACAAGCCGGAGGTGTACGGACTCCCGCCCGACCCCGTGGTGACCACCCGCGACCTGCCGGCCATGTGGAAGCACGCGGGCGCCGCCGCGCTCTCCCTCGCGGGCGGCATCGCGCTCGCCTTCGCACTGGCCGTCCGGACCAAGGGGGCGCGATGACCAGGACCGGGCGGCGGCGCGGCGAACAACTGATGGTTCCGCGCGTGGAATTCGAGTCCTACTACGGGCGTCCGATCATCCACGCACCGTCCTGGGAGGCCCGTGACATCGCCGGATACTTCTTCCTCGGCGGTCTCGCCGGAGCCGGGTCCGTGTTCGCCGCCGGAGCCCAACTCACCGGACGCACCCGCACCGCCACCGCGATGAAGGTCTCCTCCCTCACCGCGGTCTCGCTGTCCGCCGTCGCCCTGATCCACGACCTGGGCAGGCCCGGCCGGTTCGCCAACATGATGCGCGTCTTCAAGCCCACATCGCCGATGAGCATGGGCTCCTGGCTCCTCAGCGCCTACGGTCCCGCCGCCGGTGCGGCTGCCCTCAGCGCCGTCACGGGCCGGCTGCCCCGGGCGGCTGCCGCCGCGACGGCGGCAGCCGCGCTGCTCGGGCCGGCGCTGGCCTCGTACACCGCGGTCCTCGCCGCCGACACCGCTGTTCCAGCCTGGCACGGCGCCC